>JACCXQ010000181.1 GCA_013696945.1 Chloroflexota bacterium
AGGTTGACGCCCGCGCCGGACCCGTACTTGAAGAGCATCGCCTCCGTCTTGGCGAGGTCCATGATCGAGCCCATGTTGTCGTCGACCGAGTTGATGAAGCAGTTGTGGACCGCGACGTTGTTCGAGAGGTACTCGCCGGACTCGGTCTGGATGTCGTAGACCTCTTCGACGCCGAGGTCCTCGATCGCGACGATCACTTCCTCACGAAGATTCGGGCAGCTCTTCAAGCCGCGAAGACCGAGCGACTCGAGGAGGCGGGCGTGCTTGTCGCGTCCGACGAAGCCGATCAGTTCCGCGAAGCGCGCCCGCTCACTGCCGATGGAGATCGACAGTTCGTGGAGGTCGTACCGATCGTCTCGCTTCTCCTTCTTGCGCAGTCGGCGGGAGTAGATGCCGACCGTGTTCAGCAGGAGCTGCAGGTCCTCGGTCCAGCGTTCGCCGATGACCGCGAATCCGATCCTCCCGGCCTCGTAGCCGTTGTCTCGGCGCACGGTGACGTACCCATCCGCCTGGAACACGCTCCTGAGGTAGGCGCAGATCTCCTCGTATGAGGCGGTCCAGAGCCGGGAGGGGACGCGGATCTCGGTCCCGCGCTTGAGCAGCTCCCACCGCTCGACGAACTCGCGCAGCGCTTCACCGTAGAGGCGGATGCGGCGCACCCTCATCGCCTTCGTGTCTGCATCCCTGACCTTCAGATGGACGAGCGGAAGCGCCACGTCCAGGTTGTCCATGACCCACTGGTATTCGTCGTCATTGGCGACCTGGAACTCGACGGTCAGCGAGCGGTTCGTCCCCTGCTGGTACTGACCGACGAAGCCGTCTGCCTGGAGCCAGCCGGCCAGGGCCGCCTCGGCCTGGGAGACGGTGGTCCGTCCGTCCCCGATGTCGAACGCAGCCCCGAGGGACTCAAGGGAGTCGGTGCCCGGCGCCGAGTCTCGGATCGCGCCTGCCGCAACTTCGGCAAACGCTGCGACCTGGACAGGCTGGGTGGCCATTGCCCGATGTGGATGCAGATGAAGGCGCATCCCGGGCTCGAGCTGATCGACCCGGAGCCACTCCGGGTCGCTGCGCCGCTCCCGCACCGCCTTGACGACGTGGTCTGGGGTGGCCTCGATGAAGTTCCCGTTGCGGAGCTTGACGCGCCAGACCGGCTTTCGCCCGTTCGCCTTCACCGCCACGATGCGAGTGACGCCGGCAGCGTCGTAGACCTCTCGGCCGATCGCCGCCTCATCGACGAGTCGTCCGATGGGGATCATCCCGTCCGGAGTGGACACCAGGGCGCGATACGGCTGGCATGCCGAACACTGCGGGCGGGGCTCGACTCCCACGTTGAACCAGACGGGCGAGTTGAAGGCCATCTTCTGGTGGAGGAGGAGATGGGTCAGCTCCGCCTTGAAGGTGGCCAGATCCTCGTCCGTGGCGAAGTAGCGCTGCGTGGCCGCCCAGCCGCAGATCGTGTTCACGACGCGGTCGATGAGCTGTCTGACTGAGTTCTCGCGCTGCGGCGTGCCGATGTGGCCGCGGAAGTACTTGGAGACGACGACGTTCGTTGCGAGCTGGCTCCAGGAGGTGGGCACCTCCACGTCGGTCTGCTCGAACACGCTCTTGCCGCTCTCGCTGGAGATCGACGCGGTCCGCGTCTCCCAGGTCACCTCGTCGTAGGGGTGGATGCCCGGCGTGGTCCAGCGACGCTCGAAGGTCAGGCCGCGCGCGCCCGCGCCCGTGAAGCGACCCTCTTCGTCGATGGCGGGGTTCGTGGTGGCGGCGGTCTTGGCGGCGGTCGTGGCGGTCGGACCGGCACCGGCCGAGCCTCGGGCGAGCACCTGCGTGGCTTCCTTCGCTGCCTTCGCTTCCTTGGCCGACCTGGTGGCCGCTCGACCCATCGCTCGCTCTCCCATCCTCGTCTCCCGGGCCGGTCTTCGAGCCGGCTGATCGCCCGCGTCGGGGCGTGATCCGCAGACCTTGTACAGTACGCCGCTCCGCAGCCGATGTCAATGCTCAAACACAACATGTAGGGCTGGTCTCGCGTGACGCGCCACTACATCTGGTAACGGGGAGGCTGGCGGCGGCGGACGCTGTGGACAGGGCGTGGACCGAGTCGTGGACATGTTGTGGAGGGCTGAGGGGCGCCATCCACCGGGCGGTCGGTCCCGGGAGATCGCGGCCAGGCGCAGGTCGAGGGCGTCCCATGTCAGTGCCCCATGCGCATCGACGCATAGAGCCGGTCCCAGCGAAGACGGCGGACTCGCCCCTGCTCCATGCACATCGGCGCATAGAGCCGGTCCCAGCGAAGACGTGACCTCATGCCGGCCGACCAGCGGATCTCCGGCGTCCCCACTGGCCAGCCTCGCGTCATGCCCAGCGGGTGGGTGTATGAGCCATCGGGAGCAGCCCAGGGACCTCCGCAAGGCCGCTCAGTGGCCATGCGGCCCATCCCGTGGGCAGCACGACCATCCAGAGCTCCGATAGATCAACCATAGCTCCGACGTTGTCCGATAGCCCCTCACCGTGGGCACGTCGGGAGGTGGAGATCGCGCCGCTACGCGCTCGCAGCCGGAAGTCGCTAGAGGCTGCGGGGTACGGGCATGCGCCGAGGCGCCGGATGTCGGCTGGTGCCTTTATGCATCGATGCGCGTGGAGCGGAGATAAGGTCGCCCCGCCGAGCCGCCCCGCCGAGCCGCCCCGCCGAGC
>JACCXQ010000255.1 GCA_013696945.1 Chloroflexota bacterium
TCATCGCTTCTGTGACCCGGCCGTTCTGCGCCACCTGCACGCGCGCTCGGCTGACCGCCGAGGGACAGCTGTACACATGTCTCTTCGGGATCACCGGCCACGACCTGCGAGCCCCGCTGCGGGCGGGTGCGACGGATGCCCAGATGGCCGAACGCCTCGACACGATCTGGTCGATGCGGGCCGATCGCTACTCGGAGCTTCGCACTCTCGCGACGCGCGGATCGTCGCGTGAGCTGCCGCGCGTGGAGATGTCGCACATCGGGGGCTGACGGCGCCGGATGGGGTGCGATGCCGGCTGGTCGCAACCCATCGGAAACGTCTCGCGGCCCGGTGGACGTCGCGACCACCCCTCGCAGGGTGCCAAGCTCGCCTCGAACCCCGACGCGGGGGGAACGGGCACTCCCCGAAGTCCACCCGCTCGTGGCGATCGCGACGGACGTCGTGTGCCCGCCAGGAGCGAACATCGAGGCGAATGAGCACCCATGACGGGCGAAACCAGCGAGTACACGGGCCGCGAGATCGTCGAGCTGGTCGAGGGCATCGACCTCTACACCGCCGATGGCGAGAAGGTCGGTCATATCGCCGAGGTCAGCACCGACTCCATCGTGGTCGAGGAAGGTGACTTCTTCGATCGACCGATGTTCATCCCGCGCAGCGCGGTGCAGGAGACGGGCGACGACCGCTGGACGATCGAGGGTGACGTCCACCAGTTCGCGACCGAGCAGCGCACGGACGGGGGCGCCACGGACGCTGGCGCTTCGACGTACGCCGAAACCAACGGTGATACCCAGCGCATCCAGGTCCACGAGGAGGAGCTCCAGGCGAGCAAGACAGCGCGTGAGGCCGGCGAAGTCGTGGTGACCAAGGATGTCGTCGAGGAGACGGAGACCGTCGAGGTCCCCGTCATGCGCGAGGAGGTCCGCGTGGAGCGCCGTCCAGTGACCGACGGCGACGTGGCGGACGAAGGCGACGCCTTCACCGGTGACACCATCCGTGTGCCGGTGATGGAGGAGCAGGTCGAGGTCCGCAAGGTCCCGCGCGCCGTCGAGGAGATCGAGATCTCCAAGGTACGGACGCAGGACACCGAGCGCGTCGAGGACACCGTCCGCAAGGAACAGGTCGACATCGACGACTCGACCGATCGCGTTCCGGAGAACCGTTCCTGAGCACTCCCTGATCCTGCCCTCGCCATCAAGGAGGACGCGCCCACAGGGGACGCGTCCTCTTCGTGTCCGCTCCGGAAAGCGCAAAAAGGGGGTTTCGGCGCGAGGCCGGAGCGCTATCCTGTCCGGTGAACCGAGCGGCGCACGAGATGACGTCGCGCGGGCGTCCCACGGCCGGGGGATGGGCCGGTCGCAAGGGGCACCCCCGTCGGGTGTCGCTGGTCGGATAGAGGAGAGAGAGCATGACGCAATCGGGTCAGCCCGGCGCACCACCGCCGCCCCCGCCCCCGGCACCGCCGCCGGCATCGCCCCCGCCCGCATCGCCCCCGCCCGCGGACTGGCAGTCGACGCCCCAGCAGCCGTCCGCACCGCCGGCCGCAGGAAGCGGCATGCCCAGCTGGACGGGCAACCTGACCTCCCAGGCGCCCGTCGCCGGCCCGGCCGGGTTCTACTACGCCGACGTCCCGAACCGGACGATCGCATTCGTCATCGATGGGATCATCGTCGGCATCGCGGGTTTCGTGGTCGACCTGCTCGCGCGATCCGTCCTTGGCATCAACGTGTTCGGGGGCAGCTTCCACACGACGACGTCGCTCCTGGTGAGCTCGATCCTCACGGCGATCGTCTTCGGCGCCTATTTCATCTACACGTGGGTGGCCATGCGGGCCACGCCCGGCATGCGGCTCCTTGGGATGCAGGTCGGCCACGAGACCGACGGCCGCACAATGACGTTCCAACAGGCCGCATACAGATTCGCCATCATGTGGGGACCGTACCTCGTCTCGCTGCTCCTGCTGTTCGTCATCCCCGCGATCGGTCTCCTCACCTACCTGGTCGCACTCGGCTGGGGGATCCTGCTGCTCATCACCACGGCACAGAGCCCGACCAAGCAGGGCCTCCATGACAAGTACGCCCAGACCATGGTGGTGAAGGCGGCCCGTCAGGTCGGCTGAGTCAGCGCAACGACCGTCTCATAGCACTCGACCCCGGTCGCTCGATCGGGGTCGAACCATGTCCGGGCCCGCACGCCCGGAGCGGTGGGCCGTGGGCCGTAGCCGCGGGCCGTAGCCGCGGGCGGGTAGGCGCGGGCGGTAGGCGCGGGCGCGCCCATAGCCCGAACTGCGTGCCTCTCGCATCGGACCAATGCTCATGACACGGTCACAAGAGTGAGACTGGCCACGTCCTACGCTGTCCACGGTCCCGGGTCGAAGGCTGCGTGAGCACGTGCCCTCGTCCTCGTCCCGGGCCTGGCGGCCCTTCGCCCATGGCGTGGACACTAGGCCGAGTGCGCACCTAACGAACTGGCCGAGTGACTGCGTGGTGCGCATCTGACCGCCGTGAGGGATGGGGAGGCCGGCAGCGACCGCCACGCGAGAATATGGCCGCATGAGGGGAGAATCGCTGCCGTTGACGATCATGGTGCGCGCGGATGGCCGGAGAACGCAGCGCCCCCGTGACGGCTGGGGCGGCCCCGTGACGACGGGGCGCAGTGACGACGCCCGCAGCCCAGCCGGGGGTGCGGAGGCCGGGGGCCAGAGGCGCAGGGCGCGGGGTGCGGGGTGCGGGGTGCCCGGGGCGCAGTGACGACGCCCGCAGGCGCTCCAGACGTGGCGGCAGATCGGCGAGGCGAAGGAGCCCGCACCCTCGAGAGGTCCTGGACACCTCGAAGGGTCCGGGGACAGCAAAACGCCCGGAGAAGCTGTCCTGGATCCTCGGCAACCTTGATGTGATCGCGGCTTCCGAGGGTCCTGACCGGCCCCTCCGGGCAAGAACAAAGATACGTTCCCTCGTCATCGCGGTCAATCCGGTTTGTCCACGAGTTCGGGACTGGACCGGCGCTCTGTCCACCAAACCATCCCGATCGTGGACGAAATGTGGAGAACCGCCACGGGTCGTGCCGGCGTGTGTGCCTGGCCGCGGACGGAACGCGGCGTCGTGTACCGTGCCCGCCGTGCCCGGACCACGCGGACCCTCCAGCCTCCGACCGCGCCTCGACGCGCTCGAAGCGGCGGTACGGCGACGGTCGGGCCTCGTACCGCGTGTCGGGCTGGTCCTCGGATCCGGTCTCGGCGAGATCGCCGAGGCCATCTCCGATCGCACGGTCATCCCGTTCGACGAGCTCCCCGGCTGGCCACCGCCGTCAGCTCCCGGTCACGCCGGCCGGCTGGTACTCGGGAGACTCGGCGACGTGCCCGTCGTGTGCCTCCAGGGCCGGCTGCACCTGTACGAGGGCCACGATCCGCTGCTCGTCGTGCAGCCGGTGCTGCTCATGGGACGGCTGGGTGCCGGCGTCATCGTCCTGACCAACGCCGCAGGTGGGATCAACGAGCGTTTCGCGCCGGGAACGCTGATGGTCATCGCCGACCACCTGAACCTGACCGGCCACTCCCCGCTCATCGGCCCCAATGACGATCAGATCGGTGCGCGTTTCCCCGACATGGTCGGGGCGTGGGATCCGGCGCTCGGCGCCGCACTCCACCAGGCTGCGGAACATGAGAGCGTCCGGCTCGATGAGGGCGTCTATGCCGGCCTCACCGGGCCCGCGTACGAGACACCCGCCGAGGTCCGCATGCTCCGTACGTTGGGCGCCGATGCCGTCGGGATGTCGACGGTCCTGGAGGCGATCGCGGCCAGATGGGTCGGCCTCCGCGTCTGCGGCGTGTCCCTCGTCACGAACGCCGGAGCCGGCATCACAGGCGAGCCGCTCACCCACGAGGAGGTCCTCGCGGCGGCCAGCGAGGCAGGCCCTCGCCTTGCACTAGTCCTGCGTCGATTCGTCTCGCAGCTCGACACCCGCCACTGAACGTCGCGGCGGCCGCATACCGCACGCTGACGAGCGGCGTCCCGCGGAGGGCTGCCACGGGCGGCTCCAGGCGGCGGGTCCGGCGCACCACGCCGAGGTCGACCTGATCTCCAGAGCACCTCCGGGCCTCCGTGAACGCCTCATGACGGAGCGATGAACCTTCCGGGAACGTTCGCGTACCGGGCCCCCGCGGATGCGCAGTGCCATCGGTGCGCTCTATCCTCCGGTGATGGAGCGTCGCAACGGAGCACGAGTCACGAGTGGAGTGGGCGACCGACTCGGGATGTCGGGCCGCGTCCTGGTCGTCGATGACGAGCCGACCGTGCGCGAAGTCGTGGCCAGCTATCTGGAGCGGGACGGTCTTTCCGTCGATGTCGCGGCTGACGGCGCGGCCGCCCTCGAGGCCTTGAAGCGCCGGCCGGACCTGATCGTCCTCGACATCATGCTGCCGCAGGTCGGCGGGCTGGAGATCCTCCGCGAAGTGCGGCGCACGACCGAGATCCCCGTGATCCTCCTGACGGCACGCTCCGACGAGACCGACCGGGTCGTGGGTCTTGAGCTCGGCGCAGACGATTACGTGGTCAAACCATTCTCGCCGCGTGAGCTGGCCGCGCGTGTCCGCTCGGTCCTTCGTCGATCTCGGCCCCGTGCACCCGACACAGCTGGCCGAATGTCCTTCGATGGGCTCGTCGTCGACCAGAGCGCTCATGAGGTTTTCGTCGCCAACCGGCTCGTCGAACTGCGACCGCGGGAGTTCGACCTCCTCGCATTCCTGGCTGCCTCGCCGCGCCAGGTCTTCTCAAGGGCTCAGATCCTGGAGCGCGTCTGGGACTCACCAGCTGAGTTCCAGGACCTCTCGACGATCACCGTCCACATCCGGCGTCTGCGCCACAAGATCGAGATCGACCCTATGCACCCTCGCTGGATCAGGACCGTATGGGGGGTCGGCTACCGGTTCGAGCCCTGACGCTGGCGGCGGCACCGTTCGGCGTGGGGCTCCTCACACTCGTTGCCCTGGAGGCCTTCGGCGGTATGGCCGTGACCGCGCGTGGCTCGTACGTCTCGGTCATCCTTGGTCTTGCGCTGGTGGCCTCCGTAGCGGGGCTGGCGCTACCTCGCCTGGGTGCCATCGTAGGCTCGCTCGTTCGCTCGATGGTCGTGACCGTGCTAGTGGCCATGGGCCTCACGGCGGCCGCGATCACCCTATCGATGGCTGCGACGTTCCTGCCTCCGCCGGAGCTCCGCATCCTGTTCATCCTCTTCCTGTATGGCGCCGTGCTCGGCGTGGTCCTGGAGCTGTCCGTGGCCCATGCGCTTACCGGGGACCTTCGCCGGCTGCACCAGGCCGTCCGGCGCATCGCCGGCGGAGACTATTCCGCCCGTGCCCAGATCGATCGCCTCGATGAGGTCGGCGAAGCCGCTCTTGTCATCGACCGGATGGCCCAGCGATTGGACGAGATGGACCGGGAGCGCGCCCACGCCCATTCATCGCGTGAGGCTTTCCTGACCGCAGTGGGCCATGACCTCCGGACGCCGCTGGCCGCGTTGCGTGCCGGCGTGGAGGCGCTGGAGGATGGACTGGCGCCGGATCCGGAGCGCTACCTGGCCGCGATGCGACGTGACCTCGAGGCACTTGCAGCCCTTGTTGACGATCTGTTCCTGCTGGCCCGCCTGGAGGGGGGTCACCTGACCTTTCCACGAGCCCCTGTCGATCTTGCCGAGTTGGCCGATGAAGCCGTCGAGGCGCTCTCTCCGGTCGCTCGCCAACGGGACATCCGAGTCCGTCTCGAAACCTCCGGACACGTGTACACCGTCGGAGGGTCCCAGGAGCTATCGCGTACGGTCCGGAACCTGTTGGACAACGCCATCCGCCACTCCCCATCGGCGAGTGAGGTGGTCGTGCAGGTGGCGGAGTCAGACGGTCCCGTGGTCCGCATCATCGACCAGGGCCCTGGGTTCCCGGACGATGGCCGCGAGTCCCTCTTCGACGGCCTCACGCGCGCGGCGGCGTCCGCGTCGGACGGACGGACGGCGGGCGGCACCGGACTGGGTCTCGCCATCGCGAAGCGGTTGGTAGAGGCCCATGACGGCCGGATCTGGATCGAGCCCGGGCCGGGCGGCCGGATCAGCTTTCGGGTACCGACTTATCGGGGCGAGGTTTCGGACGGTCATTGAACGTTCCGGGCTCGTTCATCAGCCGGTGGCATTGGGTTCAGGGGTCCGTCGGACAGTGTACCGACACGAACGCCGGTCCGGAGACCCATCCGGTCGTGCTCGTGAACGCTAAGGGGACCGAACGTGTCCTATCCCATCGCCCGGCGGGCGCTCGTCCGCGGCGCAGCGCTCGTCGGGGCTCTTGCTCTCGCGACCACTGGACTCATGCCCACAGTGGCGCGAGACCCGCTGCCGCCTCCTTCCTCGACCGGCACGAACATCCCGCTCACCTATCAGGGCCCACCGCCCTCGGAGGTCGACAAGAACCTCGTTGGTCCGGTCAAACTGCTCCGTGCCGGGACGGTCAACCAAGACGCGTTCACCGTGACGCTGCCTCTCTACCGCGGCCAGCTGACGAACGGCAAGAACGTGTGGTACATCCTGACCGACACGACCGACGAGCGGAACGCCGAGGCGCTTGGCCTCAACTTCTCGGCCAAGCTTAACTATGCCGCCATCGGCATGTCGGTGCGCAACGGTTGGATCCGCGAGGACGGCACCCTGGAGTTCGACCGCGGTGCGGTGGACTTCTCCCCGGAGCGCAGTGTCGTGCCCGGCGATGCTCCTGACTACTTCCCGCCCGCGTCGGCTCAGCCGGGGTCTGTCGGCAACGCCGAGTACACGCCGTTGGTCAAGATCCGCAATGCAGGCGACCACATCTATAACGCCCCGGTGGTGGCCTTCGACGTCCCTGCCGGCCGGATCGACTTCTGTGACGGGGATCCGGACTACAGCCTGGTCCATGACCGCGTGGTGAGTATCTGCCCGGACGGCAAGCGAGGCGGCACGGTCACTCTCCAGATGACGCCGATCTTCAGCTTCGCGAAGCCTTCCGCGTACATCAGCACGGAGGCGTCCGACCCGGTCGTCGCGGCTCTCGATGCCGGGACCTTCGCGCCGTCTCTGGGCGACGTCCCGGTCGGCGCGGATGACGGCGCCTTCAGCGCGGTCGAACGACTCTTCCCGATCGCCAATGGGCCGACCGGCGCCGATAACCCACAGCGCCAGGGCCTCAACAGCGCTTTGTCCGATGTGGGCAAGGATGGCAAGCCACTGCCACCCGTCCATGTGATCGGCGGACTCCCCACGGTCGCGCTCGACTACAGCCCGCTTTGGGATCTCAATCTCGGCGAGTGGACCCAGGAGGCGATCGACAAGGGCTATCGGTCGCGCCTCATCGACGAGTTCCAGCTGCTCGAGTTCGTGCGCCAGGGCTGGCTGACGGGACCGGGTGGAGCCAAGTTCGGCTCGACCGGCATCGTGGTCAACTGCCCCATCGTCATGCGCTTCCTGTAACAGCCGGAGCGCCCCTCATCATGCCCCGCCGGCTGCTGCCGGCGGGGCATCTTGGCGTCGATGGAGCCGCCGCGGGACACGTCGAGCGCGCTACCTGCCCGGATGACGCGGTCATGACCGGCGAGCGTGTTGGCCCTAGCGGACGTTGACGAGCGGCGCCTCCGCGGAGGGCCGCCAGCGGGCCCACGTCACCACCCCCGCCACCAGCGCGCCCCCGCCCGCGACCGCGATGTCGGCAACGGTGTCCTCGTGCGACAGGCCGAGGCCCTTGAAGCCGACCTTCTCGGCAACGTGCTCCATCAGCTCCCACGCCAGCTCGCCACCGATCCCGAAGGCAACTGCCGCGCCAGCCGACAGCGCCCGTGACTCCATGTACGGCGAGATCACGGCTCCGAAGAGGGACGACAGCACGGCCGTGTTGACGCCGTGCACCACATCGTCCAGTCGGGCGTCGTCATAGATGCCGAGCGAATTGCCGCCCGCGTCGATGAGCAACGGGACGGTGACTGCCAGATCAGCCGCCACGGGATACCGCGCCGCGCGTCCTGTCAGCGACCACCAGGCCGGCACGAGGCCTAGGCCGCCGACGTAGCCGACGGCGCGGATCCGCATGCCCTTGCCCTTGTACTTCGGGTCGTCGGGACGAACGGCACCCTCGACGGCATACGCGAACGTCAGCGTCTTCGTCAGCGCGAGCGCGATCCACCCGAGCCCACGGAGCGCCTGGCGCACTCCCCCTGTCACGTGCCGGCGCTCAGACGATCAGACGGTCGGGAGCTCGCGGCCAGCCTGGCGGGCGGCGGCGCGTTTCTCCGCCCACGCGGCGAGCACGTTGTCCTTGTGCGGCCGGATCGGGCAATGCTCATCGCGGTTCCGATCCTCGTCGCAGTAGCCCAGCGGCACGCATTTGGGCGCCAGGAACGAGCCAAGGAACGGGCTGACGTTGAACACCTCGTGGCGGATGAGCTGGAAGAGACGCCGGATCTCCCACTGCGCCATCGTGCAGAGCCGCAGCCCGGACATGTGGATGAGCGAGCGCAGATTGGCCGTCATGATCAGGTTCGTCCGTGTCGCGTTGGGCATCACGAAGCGCGCGTCCTCCCCGGGGATGCCCGCCTCGAGCATCTCGCCGTAGAAGGCGAGCGAGTCGTCCATCTCGGCCACGAACCGCTCGCGGAGCTCGGGTGGCGCATCGGCGATCGTTCCGGGGACCATGTACGACGGCTGCTTGTAGTCGAGGTAGCGCTGGGACTGCTGGTCGAATGCCACGCCGGCCCGATGGCGCACCAGCTGGTGGCTGAGCGTCCGGGTCACGCCGCTGATCCCGAACGTGAAGACGATGTGCTCGATGGTGGAGCCGTGGCCGGACTCGATGACGCGGCGGATGAGATCCTGCTGCTTGTCAGTGGCCACACGCCCGCTCGTGGCGCGATCGAAGATGTCCTGCGGCTCGAGCTCGCTGTAGCAGGTCCGGCACGCGGTGTAGATGAGCGGCAGGTAGTAGTGCTCGGCGATCTCCCGCGTCGGGAATAAGAGAGTCGCGCGCATGCCCAGCTCGCGAGTGGCGGGGCTGCGCGGCGTGGCGGTCTTCGCCGCGGGGGCGGCCGCCGGGCCGGGAGCGGGTGCGGGTGATGCGACGGGTGCGGGCTCGCTGACGGCCATCGGCCTAGGGTACGTCGTCAGGCGCGCGACGGCCGGGAACGGTCAGCCGATGACCCGCTGGCCGTCGACGTAGACGGCCTCGATCCGCTCCGAAATGCTGGCCAGGTCGAGCGCATCACCGTCGACGACGACGATGTCGGCGACCTTCCCGGCCTCCAGCGTGCCGAGCCGGTCGGCGACTCCCAGGAGCTCGGCCGCCGAGGAGGTCGTTGCACGGAGGACCTGCTCCGGGGTCATGCCGCCCTCGGCCATCAGCGGCAGCTCCCGGAGGTTCTGGCCGTGCGGCGTGACGCCGCTGTCAGTGCCCATCGCGATCCGCACGCCAGCCTCGACGGCGCGGCGGAAGGACTCCCGATGGATATCGACCACCTCTCGGGCCTTCCGTTTGGAATCCTCGGGGATCGCCGCGCCGGCATCGGCTGCTGCGAGGACGCCACGCGGCGCGACGAGCGTCGGGACCAGGAACGTCCCGCGCTCCAGCATCAGCTCGATGGCCTCGTCGTCGAGGAAGATGCCGTGCTCGATCGAGCGGATCCCGGCGCGGACCGCGTTCTTGATGCCATCGGTCGCCTGCGCGTGGGCCATCACTGCGATGCCGGCTGAGTCGGCCTCGGCGACCAGCACGCTCAGCTCATCGGGTCGGAAGTGCGCGTGGCGAGGATCGTCGCGCGGAGACAGGACGCCGCCGGAAGTGGCGACCTTGATCACATCGGCACCGGCGCGGATCAATGCGCGTACGGCACGCCGCATCTCATCCGGGCCGTCGACCATGCCGGATGGCGCTCCGGGATGGTCGATCCCGAACGGCGTCGGGACCATCGCGCCCGACACGTACCAGTCGTCACCGTGGCCGCCGGTCTGGGAGAGCATCCGGATCGAGATCTGCATCCGCGGACCCGCGATGAGCCCATCCTCGACCGCCTGCTTCACCCCGAGGTCAGCGCCGCCCGCATCGCGGACCGAGGTGATCCCCGTCCGCAGCGTCGCGTCGAGGTTCTTCATCGCGACGTAGAACTGGTACGAGAACGGGGTCTGGACGTGCCGCCACAGGTCGATATGGTCGAGCATCACGTGGGTGTGGCAGTCGAAGAGTCCCGGCAGCAGCGTCCTGCCCGAGCAGTCGACACGTTCGTCGCCATCCAGGCCGGACCCGACGTCGACGATCCGCCCATCCTCGACCACGAGATCCGCCGGAGCCGGCGCGGAGCCAAGCCCGTCAAAGACCCGCCCGCCACCGAAGACGACCCGCATCCCCGACCTCCTCGTCGCCATCATTCGCGTAGTTCGCGCAGGCGGTCCGACGCGCCCGACACGATGAGCCCATCGCCGGCCTCGATGCGCCGGTCGGCCGGCGGGGTCGCCTCGTGGCGGCCGTGCCCGCGAACGACTGCCATCGTGTGGATCCCCTCGTCGCGGAGTTGGCCGATCGTCCGGCCCTCCAATGGATCGCCGGGACCTATCTCCAGCTCCTCGATGGCGAACGCCAGCTCGCCCCTCGAGAGCGCGGCGTCGATGAAGTCGACCACCCGCGGCCGCGTCGCGAGCTCAGCGATGCGGTGTCCGGCCATCGTGTACGGCGAGACAGCGCG
>JACCXQ010000263.1 GCA_013696945.1 Chloroflexota bacterium
CGAGCGGCAGTCGGCCTTCGGCATCACGCTTGGAGCGGACCAGGTCGATGGCCTCGACGGCGCGCGGATCGGGCGTCACGGCGGCCGCGCGCAGGTGGTCGAGCCCGCGCAACGCGTCGTAGTGGTAGCCGGTCGGGAACGAGAACAGGCTGAAGGCCGGATCGATCGGCTCGCCGCTCGACAGCCGGCGCAGCATCCGGCGTTCGAGCAGGTATTCCTGCCCTCGTCTGAGAGCCGCGGTCACCTCGGCCGAGCCGCCGGTCGCTCGTTCGTGCTCCAGAAGGCCCTCGAGGACGTTGATCGTCGTGTGGAACGATCCGCGGGTCGATCCATTCTCCTGCTCGCAGTTCCACCCGCCATCGCCCATCTGCTCGCCGAGCAGCCGCTCGACGATTCCTGTCACGTCCTGGCCGAAGTAGGACCCGACCGTCACGACGCGTCCGTTGATGCACGGTTCGACCTCGCCCGCGAACACCGGATGGCCGTTCCACGGAGCCCAGGGGTTGTGCCACGTCGCGTTGTCGCGGACGAGGCCGATCGCGTTCCGCGCCTCCTCGCTCGAGGCGTCGAGGCCCATGTCGCGGAGCATCAACAGACAGAGCAGCGTGATCCACTCCGTATCCGGCGTACCGATGTCCCACAGCCCATCCTCCCGCCGGAGAGCCAGCAGCCGCGCGCCCCAGCCTTCGGTGGCAACGCGAGCACGCTCCGCGGCGACCTGGTCGGCCGGGGCATCGGTCAGGTCGCGTATCGCCTGCCAGCGGATCGCCGGGTCCGCATCGAGCAGCCAGTCGAGCGCGTTCATTTGGGCAGGTCCCCAGGGAAAGGAGGGATGGAGCGGGAGAAGGGACTCGAACCCTCGACATTCTGCTTGGGAAGCAGACACTCTGCCAACTGAGTTACTCCCGCTCAGCCTCCGTATCGTAGCGCGGCGGCATCGGGACTGACAAAGGTCGCGTTCCGCTCGGTGGTTCCGCTGACACCGGCATATCGGCCCTAACGGGGTCGTAATAGGCCCGCCCGCTCCCTCGGGAGACGGGCGGCGAGCGTGCGGCCGACGGAACGAGCGCACCCGTGCGCACCATCGAGGGCCAGTGGGGCCTCACATCGTCCTACTTACGGGCCGGCTATGCCCGGTATGCCGCTCACAGCGGAATGGCGCGAGTGAAGCTGAGCAGTGGAGCCACGCGCCCACGCGCCCACGCGCCCACGCGCCGACGCGCCAGGACGTCCTCGCGCCCTCCCCCGACATTCGCCGTGGCACCATCGCCCGGTGCGTCGAGTGCTGCTCTGGATGGCCCGTAACACGTGGCTGCGTGACCACTTGCCGCGGCTCCCCTTCGCGCGGCGCGCCGTCCGTCGATTCATGCCCGGCGAGACCAGCGACGAAGCGCTCGCGGCCGCTGACGCGCTCCTCGCTGAGGGGATCGGCGTCCTATTCACGCACCTCGGCGAGAACCTCGCCTCGCTCGCCGACGCGGACGCCGTCGTCCAGCATTACCACGCCCTCCTCGACCGCGCGGCGACCCGCCCCAGGCCCCCAGAGATCAGCGTCAAGCTGACCCAGCTCGGCCTCGACATCGATGCGGAGCGGGCATTCGAGCACGCCGATGGACTGGCCCGCCATGCCAAGGCAGTCGGTTCGTTCTTCTGGCTCGACATGGAGGCATCGGACTACGTCGACGCGACCCTGGCGATCTACGAACGCCTCAGGTCGACCCACGACCGGGCGGGGATCTGCCTCCAGGCGTACCTGAAGCGGACACCGGCGGACGTCCAGCGGCTACTCCCGCTCCAGCCGGCGATCCGGCTGGTCAAGGGCGCCTACGACGAGCCGGGGTCTATCGCGTACCGCGCCAAACCTGATGTCGACGCGGCCTACCTTGCACTGGCAGTGGTCATCGCCGAAGCCGCTCGCGACCAAGGCGCCCGGCTGGCGCTCGGGACCCACGACTCCGCGCTCATCGAGCGCATCGCTCTGATGGCCGAAGCGAGTGGCACGCCACGCTCGGCGCTCGAGGTGCACATGCTCTTCGGCATCCGTGCCTCTGAGCTGCGACGGCTGTCCAGCGCCGGCTTCCCGGCCTTCAGCCTCGTCGCATACGGCGAGGCCTGGTACGCCTGGTACATGCGCCGTCTCGCCGAGCGTCCCGCGAACGTCATCTTCGCGCTGCGTCAGCTGCTCCCATGAAACAGGTCAGCCCCGGTCGACCATCGGCCTGACCTCGCCGATCCAGCGCTCCATCGTCTCCTTGTCGTACGGAGCGGCAAGCTCAGCGATGAACGTGTGGAACCCGAGCTCCTTGCGCGCGGCCATCTCGTCGGCGATGCGCTGCGGAGTCCCTACCCAGAACGTGTCGTCGTTCTCCACGTCCGCCATCGGCACGCGGTTATGCGCCATCTGCGCCTCCCAGACGCGGCGCGCCTCAGCCTCCGTATCGCGAATCACCGGCTTGCAACCGACCGTGCGCTCGATCTGGCGCTCGTCCCGCCCGACCGCCTCGCAGTGGGCGCGAAGCACCTCGTCCTTGTGGCGCAACTTCTCGACGCTGCCCATGGCGTTCCACATGTCGGCGTACCTGGCCACCGTCCGCAGCGTCTTCTTCTCGCCTGAGCCCCCGATCATGATCGGCAGCCGCGACTGGATCGGCGCAGGCTGGTGGCGGAGACCGCTGAAGCGATAGCGCGGACCGTCCCGGTCGACCGTCTGCCCATCGAGCAGCGCGCGCATCGCACCGACCGACTCGTCCAGCCAGTCGAGGCGCTGGCCGAAGCCCGACCCGAACTCGATCCCATGCGCCTCGTGCTCGAGTTCGAACCACGCGCCGCCGATGCCGAGGATGGCGCGGCCGTCACTGATGTGATCGACGGTCGTGGCCAGCTTCGCCACGAGCCCCGGGTTTCGGAACGTGTTCGCGCCCACGAGCAGCCCCAGCCGGGCGCGCGAGGTGACCTTGGCCCAAGCGGCGAGCGACGCCCAGCCTTCGAAGATCGGCTGATAGGGGTCGCCAAAGATCGCGTAGAGATGGTCCCACGCCCAGAGATGGTCGTAGCCCGCGGCATCGACAGTTCGAGCAGCGTCCTCGAGCGCGGGCCAGTCGGTGCCCTGATTCCAGAGCAGGATGCCAAGTCGGGTGTCGGTCATTCGTTCGGTCCCTTCCAGGCGCGGACCCGAGGAGGATGGCTCATCGGGGCGCCCTGCTATCGTGCCCGACATGGGCCTCCGAGTGGAGTGGCTGGGTCGGATCGGATACCGCGACGCATGGGCGCGGCAGCACGAGCTGGTGGAGGCGCGTGCCACGGGCAGGATGGGGGACACGCTGCTGCTCCTGGAGCACGATCCGGTCCTGACGCTCGGACGGAACGCCGATCCCTCGTTCGTTCGCGCCTCCGACGAAGCGCTGCGCGCGCGCGGCATCGAGCTCATCCGCGTGGAGCGGGGCGGAGAGGTGACGTACCACGGGCCTGGTCAGCTGGTGGCATATCCCATCGTCCGGCTCGCCGACCGGGGCATCCTGCTCCGCCCCTTCGTGCGTGCGCTCGAGCAGGCCATCGCGGACACGGCCGCGAGCTATGGCGTCGAGGCGGGACGCCGCGACGGCTTCCCCGGCTGCTGGTGCGAGCCGGATGGCGGACAGCCACGCAAGCTCGGAGCGCTCGGACTCCGGGTCGAGCGCGGCGTCAGCTACCACGGCATCGCGCTCAACGTGACGGCCGATCTTCGCGACTTCACCCTCATCGACCCGTGCGGCCTTGGCGGCGTCGAGGTGACCTCGATAGCGCGCGAAGCCGGGTGGGTCGGCGCAGCAGCCGCGCCCACGACCCAGAGCGTGGCCGATGCAGCCGGCCCCTTCGCCGGGGCGTTCGCCGACCACCTCGAGCGGGCGTCCGTGGCACGCGACCGCGCCGCCTGATCCGACCGCGATCGATGGCCGGCGGTCTGTTCGAGCTCCGGAAGGACGACATCACCGGTTGGTGGGTCGCCGTGGTGGTCGACCGTGAGTTCGAGCGGGAGCGCTTCAAGGTCCGAGCG
>JACCXQ010000274.1 GCA_013696945.1 Chloroflexota bacterium
CGCTGGATGTGAGAAGGGCCGGGGATGTCGCCATCCCCGGCCCTTGAGTGACGAGTGTCGCTCAGCCGCCTTCGGCGAAGTCGACCTGGGTATCGAAGACCCAGTCGCCGGCACCGTCGGCGCCTTCGGGGTCATACGTGTAGAAGGAGATGATCAGCTGGTTGGTGTCGCCGTTCTCATCGAACTGCACATCACCCAGGATCGTCCCGTACGTCACTGACGTGTCGACCGCCGCGGCGCGGACGGCCTCGCGCAGCCCGGCCATGTCTGCCGGGGCAGTGGCGCCGGCGCGATCGATGGCGTCGAGCACCACCTCCGCGCACGCATAGCCGGTGGCGGCGTAACCGGTCGAGGCCTCGTCGTACTCCGCCTGGTAGGCGGCATCGAAGTCGGCCTGCGCCGGGAAGTCACCGATGCCGGCGAGTGTGCTGTAGGAGTTGGCCGCAGCATCGCCCGCCAGGTTGAGGAACGAGTCGGCCGTTCCGCCGTTGCCGTCGTTGATGCCGTCAGGCCCGACGAACGGGATGTCGCCGAGGCCGGCCTCCGCGGCCGCCAGAAGGATGCGGGCGCCGCCGGTCGCGGTCACGCCGCCGAAGTAGATGGCCTCCGGGTTGCCGGACGCCGCCTCGGTCATGATGCTGTTGTAGTCGGGGCCGGTCGAGATGTCGACGCCCTCACGCTTGGTGACGGTGCCGCCCAGCTCCTCGAACTCGGCCTGGAAGGTGTCGGCGATGCCCTTCCCGAAGGTCTCCGTGTCATCGATGATGTAGACCGACTTCTTGCCAAGGTTCTCGAAGATGAACTTGGCGGCGGCCGGACCCTGGTAGTCGTCCGTGGTCACGACGCGGACGTAGTTGATCTGCTCAGGATTGAAGGCTCGGACGTTCAGCGCACCGAACTCGGGCTTCGTGAGGCCCTGGTTCGTGTTCGCCGGGCTGCACTGGAGCAGGCCCGCCTCGTTCGAGATGGGGATCTGCGTCAGGGCGACGCTCGAGTTGAGCGGACCGATGACAGCGGCGATCGAGTCGTCCGCGACGATGGTCTGCATGTTCTGGGCGCCGGTCAGCGGATCGTGGACGCCGTTGACAGAATCGTCGTAGATGGCCTCGTCGGGCGTGGAGACGGCATAGCCGCCGGCTGCCCCGCCATGGTCCATGATGGCCAGTCGGACGCCGTTGATGATCGGCTGGGACGCGGCCAGCTCGCTGCCTTCGAGCGGGAGCTCGATGGCGATCTTCACTTCGCCCTTGGATGTGTCACCCGATGCGGCCGGCGCGCCGCTCGAAGGCGCGCCGCTCGAAGGCGCGCCGCTCGTGGCCGGCATCGATGGCGCTCCCGAAGGCGCGCCGCTCGTGGCCGGCATCGATGGCGCTCCCGAAGGCGCGCGCGTGGGGGTTCCCCCACCGGGGGTGCACGCTGCCACGACCAACATGGCCGCTGCGGACATCGCGCTGAGATTTCGTAACTTCATCTGGTCCGAGATCCTCCTTGCTCCTCCACGCGCCGCGCCAGCTGAGCTGGCGGGCGACACGGCGAGCACCTCGTTCGTGTCGGCTTGATCCTGGGGGCGGTCCCGCCCTCGGGCGATGACCACCGGACCGACTGGAGCAGCCCCTCTTCCCCTTGCGGATCTGCCGAGAGCCACGAACGTGTGCGCGCCCGACGTCGCCGTCGACGCGATGCCGTATCATAGCGAGAGGCGTCTTGTTTGCAAGATGTCCAGAGCGCCCCCGGACGGTCCGCCGCGGTTCGGCCTACGAACCTGTCGGCACCCGGCGCGGCGCGCTCCGGACCAGCGGACGCCGTTTCCATACCGCATCCGCGCCCATCGGCCGGACCGGGAGTCCAAGGGGAACTCGAACGGACGCAGCAACCCGCATCCGCCAAGCACGGACGGCCGACGTCGGCCTGACCGCCGAGCTTCTGGAACGGCAGGATCGCCACGCGCCGAGGCCCCTCGCGACGCCTCCCACACACAGGAGTCCTGCGTGAGCAAGAACGTGGCCGTCTTCGTCGACGTGGCCAACATCTTCTATGCGGCCAAGGCGGCCGGCACGGACATCGACTATGTGACGCTCCTGAAGTCCGCGACGGCGGGTCGCGACTTCGTCCGTGCGTATGCCTACACCGGGCTCGACCCGGAGAACGAGAACCAGCGCCAGTTCCACGCCTTCCTTGCGCGGAGCGGCTACAAGGTCGTTTCGAAGGACATCCGCAAGTATGGCGACGGCCGGATCAAGGCGAACCTGGACATCGAGCTCGTCGTCGACCTGATGCGGATGGGCAGCCATCTCGACATCGCGGTCGTGGTCTCGGGCGACGGGGACTTCGCCCCGGCCATCCGCGCCGTCCAGCAGATGGGCGTTCGCGTGGAGGTCATCAGCTTCCGCGGGAACACGAGCTCGGACCTCATCGAGGTCGCCGACGTCTTCACGGACATCACCCAGATCGCACGGGTCGAGAAGGGCGAGCGCAGTGGCCGCCGGGTGGCCGCGGAGGGCGACCTCTCGATGACGGAGGTCCCGGACAAGGAGTCAGAGGGTGCCGCGCGTCGCCGCCGCACCCGCCGTCCCATCGAACGCGAACCTGTGGCCGCCGTGGCGGCGGAGCCGGGGGGCCTGCCCGGTAATCTCATCGTCCTCCCGGGCGAGCGTCTCTCACGGGGCTCCGCGTCCGGGGCGATCGAGGAGGCCGTCCTCGCTGATGCGTCCGAGCCGGAGACCGACGCCGGCGCACCTGCTGCCGGCTCCCCGGCCGACGTGGCTGTCGACGGTGATGGCCGGCGGCGACGACGACGACGTGGCGGCCGAGGCCGGGGTCGGGGTCGCCAGGGCGAGCCGGAGATGATGCCGGTCGCCGACGGCGGCCTGGTCGAGGGCGGTCTCGCCGAAGAGGACGACGACGAGTATCTCGATGAGGCCCCGGTGGCCGTCCCGCAGCACTCCACGTTCGGGTCCGTGTGGGACACGCAGCTCGGTGTCACCACGGCACCACCTCCAGCGGCGGCCCAGGTGGACGCTCCGGACGAGGAGGAGTACGAGGACGAGCCGGAGGTGCCGGAATACCTGCTTGCCGAGCGAAGGCAGCAGGGTGCCCAGCGGGGCGGGCAACGCGGTCGCGGCGGACGCGATCGCGCCGGCGGCTACCGCTCGGCACTCGATCGCGAGCGGTACGGGCGAAGCGGGACCTCGGCATTCGGTGGAGGTGGCGGCGGCATGCGGCCGCCCATGCGAGCGCCCGAGCGCTCGCGAAGCGGGCGCGATGGTGGCCGGGACGCTCGGCCCATGCCGCGACCTGATCGCCCGGCATACCGCGAGCCGGTGAGGTCCGCACCGCCGGCAGCGCCGTCACCGACGGGCAGCGCGGAACCTTGGAGCGAGGTACCGCCGGAGGTGCAGGAACTCCTGCGCGCCGAGCTTGCCAGGCGATCTTCGCGTCCAGGCCCAGGCCCAGGCCCGTTGCCCGGTGGGCAGGTCGGCCCGGAGGCTCCATCGACGGACGAGGTCGCGCTCGAGGACGCGGCCGCCCCGATCGACGCGGAGACCTCGGCTGGAGCGCCCGCCGCTCGTCCGGCACGCCGGACGTCGGCAGCGTCGCCACGTGCGTCGCGATCCCGAGCCAGGACCGCGGCTCCGCCGGCGGAAGAGGACGCCGACCCGGGCAGCGA
>JACCXQ010000280.1 GCA_013696945.1 Chloroflexota bacterium
CCACCTCGTGCCGTACATCGAGGCCGAGAAGCAGGTCGGCGAGCGGGGGTCGGGGAACGGGCGGCGTTCGGCGGGGCGGATCGTGATGGCAACAGTGAAGGGCGACGTCCACGACATCGGCAAGAACTTCGTGGGCGTCGTGCTCGGCTGCAACGACTATGAGGTCATCGACCTCGGGGTCATGGTGCCGTGGCCCCGCATCCTGGAGACGGCTCGCGAGCAGGAGGCCGACCTCATCGGGCTGTCCGGCCTCATCACGCCCTCCCTCGAGGAGATGCGGACGGTGGCCACGGAGATGGAGCGCGAGGGCTTCACCATCCCGCTGCTCATCGGCGGCGCCACGACGTCCCGCGCCCATACGGCGGTCAAGATCGAGCCGTGCTACAGCGGTCCGGTCGTGCACGTCCAGGACGCGTCGCGGGCGGTGGGCGTGGCGAGCGCGCTGGTCGACGCCGCTCAGCGCGACGCGTTCATGGTCAGGACGCGCGCCGAGTACGCCGTCGTTCGGAGCGATCACGAGGGCCGCGACAGGACGATCCGGCGCCTGACGATCGATGAGGCACGAGCCAACCGGACGCGCCTCGACTGGTCGTCGACGCCGCCGCGGCCAGTGGCGCTCGGCGTCACGACCATCCCGGACCAACCACTCGCCGACCTGGTCGATCGCATCGACTGGGGCCCGTTCTTCACGACGTGGGAGCTCGCCGGGCGTTATCCCCAGATCCTCGACGACCCACGAGTCGGCTCGGCGGCGCGCTCGCTGTTCGAGGACGCGCAAGGGATGCTGCGGCGCGTCGTCGATGAGCGGCTGCTGCGCGCGGACGGCGTGGTCGGGTTCTGGCCCGCGGCATCCACTCTGGACGACGACATCGAGCTGTACGAGGACGAGTCACGCACGCGGGTCGTCGCGCGGATCCACACGCTGCGCCAGCAGATGGCGAAGCCCGACGGTCGGCCCAACGTCGCGCTGTCCGACTACGTCGCGCCGCCCGGGTCCGCTGCGGATGACTTCATCGGCGCGTTCGCGGTCACCACGGGCATCGGGCTCGACGAGGCACGCGCGACGTTCGTGGCGGCGCACGACGATTACAGCGCGATCCTGATCACGGCGCTCGCCGACCGCCTGGCGGAAGCCTTCGCGGAGACGCTGCACGAACGCGTGCGCCGCGAGCTATGGGGATACGCGCCCGACGAGGCGCTCGACAACGAAGCGCTCATCGCCGAGCGCTACCAGGGGATCCGCCCCGCGCCGGGATACCCCGCCTGCCCCGACCACACCGAGAAGCGCACCATCTTCGACCTGCTCGGGGCGGAGGAGCGCGTCGGGATGAGCCTCACGGAGTCGATGGCGATGCTCCCCGCTTCCTCGGTCAGCGGCCTCTACTTCTGGCACCCACAGGCACGCTACTTCGGCCTCGGCCGGATCGGCCGCGACCAGCTCGAGGACTACGCGCGGCGGAAGGGATGGACACTCGACAAGGCTCGCCGCTGGCTGGCCCCCAACATCGCCGACGATGCGTAGCGCGCTCCGACGCCTCGGTCCGGTCATCAGCCTCTTCATCGTCGCTGCGTGCACGGCCGCGCCACAGGTCGCGCCTCCGTCGCCCGTCATACCGACATCGGCCGCGCCGGGCAGGCCTCCGAGCGGACCTCCGACGCGCGCGTCGCCGGGACCGTCGGCTGCGGCCACGTCATCGCCGGAAGCCAGTGGCACCCTTGCTCCGACGGCGCCCACACCGTTGCCGCTACCGGTGTTGACGCCCGATCCGTCCGTCGAACCGCCCGGTGAGTTCCTGCCCGAGAAGGTCGTCGAGGCCGCCGCGATCGAGTGGTACTCGCGGCTGGAGGATTGGTACGCCGACGGGGGGCCGATCCCCCAGGGCATCTTCACGGAGGCGGGCCTGGACAGCGCTCGCGCGTATGACTGGCGGCTCCGAGCGGCGGAAGCGGATGATCTGCGGATCGAGCAGGAGGCCACCTTCATCGCGAAGTCCGAGTCCTCGCACCGGCGCGGTCCCGGATTCGAGGCGAGCATCCTGATCGACCTCCTGTTCGAGATCGCGCCCGGCGCCCGCATCATCGATGCGCCGACCGGCACGGTCCTCGAGGAGAGCAACGGACCCGAGCGGCGAGCGTTCCGGGTGCTGCTCGTTCGCGATGGAGTGACCCTGGTCTGGTCGGTCGCCGCGATGGCAGCAGCCGAGGAGGTGTCGGCGGCTCTCCCGCGCCTGACCGGGTCACCCGACCCATGCCCCTGGGACCCGGGCGATCCGCCGCGCTCCATGGTGCCCGGCCACCCGGAGCTTGCCGAGCCCTGGTGCGACGCTAGCGGAGAGGGCGTCGTCCTCGTCGAGGACCAGATCGGCTCGCATATCGGACCTGGTCATTGCGGCTGGGAGTCGGTGAGCTTCCTCTATCTCGGATGGCCCCCCGGCGAAGTGATCGACGGCTACACCGTTCGCCAGTTCGTACGTGACCCGCGCGGCGAGTTCCCTCGAGGCCTCGCAACCGAGTACGACGGCGACGCGCGCCTCCCGGCCAGGGCGTACTCCACCGGTATCTCGAACGGTCACGTCGAGATCTGGCTCGACCCGGCATCCGGTGAGGATGCGGTCTACATGGTCGGAGCGGGCAGGGTGGAGCGCTGGCCGCGAGCGAAGTCGATCATCGGGTGCGCGTGATCCACTGACTGGCGTAGCGTGCGGGTGGCCCGAGGCCCATCGGCCGGGCCGCGCGGCAGACCCTCGGCCGGTCGTTCGGCGCTCCCTCGAGGGGACGCGGCATCACTCCCTCACTTCCGATGGGAGTGGACGCGGCGGCGCGCGGACGGGCGTAGGACGCGTCGACGGATGGATCCGGGATGCTGGTGCCGCCACTAGCCCGTGGTTCTGGGACTGCGATCGGAAAGTGAGGGCCTGAGGAGCAGCCCGTGCCCCTTCGGTCGGTTTGGTCGGCCCGGCAATCCGATCCCACTGGAAAAGCCCGTCCGACCGATGGATGGCGTCGGATGAAGGCTGGGTCGGTGCCGACCAGGAGAGCGGGCCGAACGGCCGCCCCACCAACCGGCTCACCACTGCGCCCACCTTTGACGCCGCAGGCGCATCATCCGAGCCATGACCGAACCGATCTCCGACGACGGGCCTGTCCTTGTGCCGGCGCCCACCGCTCGAGGCGCCAACGGCGCAGTGGCGTCGCCGCACCAGCTGGCCAGCCAGGCCGGCATCGCGGCACTTCGCTCCGGCGGGAGCGCGGCCGACGCCGCGATCGCGACGAATGCCGCCCTTGCGGTCGTAGCCGGCTACATGTGTGGGCTGGGCGGCGATGCGTTCTGGATCATCTGGGACGCGGGCACCGGTCAGGCACACGCGTTGAATGGCAGTGGCCGCTCGGCGGCTGCCGCGTCCGTCGACGCGGCCGCTGGAGCAGGCCTCTCGGAGATGCCGACTCGGGGCCCCTGGAGCGTGACGGTGCCGGGTGCCATCCGGTCGTGGGGCGACGCCCACGCCCGCTTCGGCCGCCTGGCATGGGCCGATCTGCTCGCGCCCGCGATCGATCTCGCCGATGGCTTCGCGGCCAGCCCGGCGTGGAGCCGCGCTGTCGAGTCGGCTGCGCGCATCTTCGGGACCGAGGGTGACTGGGCGCGGACCTATCGACCGTCGGGGCGCCCGTGGCGTGCCGGCGAGCGCGTCCGGCTGGCCG
>JACCXQ010000285.1 GCA_013696945.1 Chloroflexota bacterium
GCATCGCGCCCTGACGGCCCTTACGGGAGCGCGCGTGCCTCCCCCCGCGGCCGGATGATCCAGAGCCCCTGGTCGATGTCGCTTGCGTAGATCAGGTTCGTTTCCGGATCGATGGCCACGCCCCAGATGCCGATGCTGAATTCGGAACCGGGGAACGAGGGCACGAACCGGCCGAGGTAGCGCGGGCGGACGGGATCGCTCACATCGAGCGCTACGACGCCGTTGCTGTACCAGGACGAATACGCCCGGTCGCCCAGGACCTCGGTGTTGTGGATGGTCCACTCGCCTGGTGCCGGGAACCGGTCGCCCTGCACGTTGTGCAGCCCCGCGAAGCTCCCGACCTGTGCGTAGTCACCTACGCCATCCCCGTCTCGATCGCGTACGGTGCTCTCGGCGAAGACGCGCAGGAAGCCGTAGCTGGGGTATCCCGGCCGAAGCGTCAGCCGTTCGTCGTCGTCGCCCTGGGCCAGTCGGTCGCGGATCCGCGCGGCCACCTCGTCGATGTCCGAGACCATGACCATCGGGATACCGACGGTCCGCTCCTGTACCCGCTGGTACACCGCGAAGCTCCGCGGGAAGTACCCGTACGCGTCGTCCGGGCTGACAAGGTTGAAGACGATGGCGCGCGCGCCGGCATCGGCGGCGCGGAGCGCCTGGCCGCCGATCCCGCACGGGACCGTCCAGCCGGGGATGATCCCCTCGTAGAACGGATCGACCGTGTCGATGAGCACGAACCTGCCATTGGCGCCCGCGAAGTCGGACGCCTGACAGCCGTCGCCGGCATCGAATACCCGCCGTGTGAGCTCACCCTGATCGGAGAGGAGGGTGGGCGCCCACGCCAGCTCGATGACCGGATGGCCGTCGCGCTCGTCCTCCGATGAGCCCAGATCGCCCAGCTCGAATAGGAGGGCCGGACTCATCGGGGTGCCGTCTTCGTCATTCGTCAGCAGGTAGCGCGAGCCGCCCATGTCCAACGGCGTGACCGAGTGGGCGTCACCGTCAGCCGTCTCCCTGAACAGTGTGTGCGCCAGGAGTTCGGGGTTCTCGGGGTCGCTGATGTCGAATTTCAGGACGCCGCCGTCCCAGTAGGAGACGTAGGCGCGCATGCCGTTGTTGGCGGCACGGGCGCTGTGCGCGAAGAACGCCGGGAAGTTGCCCAACCCCTGGAAAGAGCTGGAGATCGGATCGTTTCCGCCGGGGATGCGCAGATCGCTGTCGGCGATGATCCCCCAGTCGGCGATCTCCTGCGGATCCTCGGGGTCGGTGATGTCGACGATCCGGAACTCGCCGCCGTTGTTGGCGCCGAACCAGACGTCCTCGAACTCGGAGAACGGAACGGCCAGCAATGCGAGGGCGCGACCGTCCGGCCGGACGACCATATCGAGCTCGTGGACACCGCCGGAGGGCATGGGCAGGAAGCTGAGCTCGGTCGGGTCTGTCGGATCGGTGACGTCGAACAGGGCCAGCCCCGCGCGACCGTTCTCGCCACAGATCTGCTGGCCGACGCCCAGGATGTCGCGGCCGTCGATCCGACGCACGACCACGTCCTCGTTGCTCGACCCTTCCTGCGCGGCCGCACGGGCGACGCGCACCGGGTTCGAGGGATCCGTGACATCGACGACGCTTACGCCCTTGCCCAGGCACGGCCGCCCGGCGTTCCCGACGTATGCGTGCTTACCCACGCTCGGACCGTGGTCGTAGAGGAAGACGTCGCCACTCCATGTCTCGCCGCCGACATCGAGGTGGCCGACGACCCGGAAGTTGTCGAGGACCGGGCGCTGCGGCCTCGCCGCGACCGCGAGTGAACCGCCCAGGGACGGTGACGGAACGACCGGAGTGCCATCGGGCGCACGGAACGGCCCGTACTCCCGCGGGTCGTGCGCCGATGCGATGGACGCCGTGAGCAGCATCATGGACGCCGCGATGACGGCTGCGATGCCGCGGGAACGAGATCGGATCATGCCGGGCGCCTCCCCCTTCGTCGTCTGCGCCGCGATGGCGGCGACACCGAGTGTGCGACCGCTCGTAGGCCCTCCGCAAGGCCTTTATCCACACTTCGCGGTCCGCGAGACTCGGCGTCCAGGAGCGCGCCCGTGCCTAGCGAGCTGCCTCGACGGCGTTCCAGGGGCCGTGTCCAAGAGGCGGACGAACTTGCCCATGAGATGGCTCCAGAACGACTCCTGGCGGCGCTCGTTCTCCGCTTCGTCCGCGCAGTGGGCATCCAGCTTGGGAAGCCCGGCGCACGATGCCCCGACGGGCGCTCGTCCTCCCGTTCGTCCACGCAGCGGACGAACGGGAGTCGGGGAAGGCCGCGCCATCCTCCTTCGCTGCGATGTGAGGTCATGGCGCCCGGTATCAGACGTCCGCCTTCAGCTTCGAGCGAGAGCCTGAGATGGTCCTGAGAAAGAAGCCACCGACGTCCGCTCGACGACCGTCGCCAGGGCGTCGATGAACCGGGGCAGCGTTCCCAGCGACTTGATGCGCGCGAATGCCAGGCCTGCAGCCTCCGCTTGGGCGCGAGCGGCGATGTCGATGTCGTACAGGATCTCGAGATGGTCGGCCAGGAACTGGACAGGAGCCACGAGCACGCTCGTGTGGCCGCGGTCGCGGAGGCGCGGCATGAGCTCCGCGAAGTCGGGCTTCATCCATTCGCCCGGCTCGTGCCCCGCGCTCTGCCAGCAGAACGTCCAGCGGTCACGATCCAAGCCGGCCGCATGGGCGACGACCGTCGCTGTCTCCTCGAGCTGGCGCAGGTAGTCGGGCTCGGTGTCAGCGATGCGCCGGGGCAGTGAATGCGCCGTGAGGAGCACCGGAGCGTCGTCGCGCATCGGCCCCGGCTGGCGGTCGATCGCCGCTCTGATCCGGAAGGCGAGCGCCTCGATGAACTCCGGGACATCGTGCCAAGCCCCGGCTACCGACACCTGCGGAGCGTCCGTGCCCATCCTTTCCCGTGCCGCCTCGACGGCCCGCGCGTAGCCACCCATCAGGAGCGGCGAGTACTGCGGCGACAGCACGATGGCCGCGACGTGTCGTGCGCCGCGCCGGGCGACATCCGCGAGCGCGTCGGCGATGGTCGGGGACGAGAAACGCATGCCCGCGGCGACCGGGGCTCCTCCCAGCCGCGCCTCGAGCGCAGCCGCCTGCTCGGTCGTGATGCGGACGAGCGGGGAGCCGCCGATCGCGTGATAGCGCCGGCGGAACTCGGCCACGAGCTCGTCGCTCGGCTCGCGACCGCCACGGACGCGAGCGAGGTACGGGCCGACGTCGGCCGCGTCGGCCGGTGATCCGTAGGTCATCAGGATCGCCCCGACGCCGTCGAGCTCAGCCGGCATCGATGGGCCCTCTGC
>JACCXQ010000301.1 GCA_013696945.1 Chloroflexota bacterium
CGAGCGCGGCGCGGACCGCGTCACCGGTGCCCCGGGGTTCCTCCTGGAGCGCGAAATCGGCTTGGTCGGCGAAGACTTCCCGGACCTGCTCCGTCGCCGGTGAGTAGACGACCAGCGGCCGCTCGCCCGTAGCCTCGCGCGCGGCGTCGAGGACGTAGGCCAGCATCGGACGTCCCAGGAGCGGGTGGAGGACCTTGGGAAGACGGGACTTCATGCGCGTGCCGAGGCCGGCCGCAAGGACCACAGCAACCGTTCGGGGGGGTCGAGGACCGGTCACGACGGGGGCGTCCCCGTCGGGGGGTGATGGAGGCGTCTTGGGCATCAGGTCCGGTGAGCGTACGGGCGCGAGGCTCGGAGGTCAAACGCCGCGGCGGACTGCGATGGCCTCGATCTCGACCGCAGCGCCCTTCGGGAGAGCGGCCACGGCGAACGTGGAACGCGCCGGGGGCGGGTCGGGGAAGTACGTTGCGTAGATGGCGTTGAGCGCCGCGAAGTCCGCGATGTCGGTAAGGAAGACGGTCGTCTTGACGACGTCGGCATAGCTCAGGCCCCCTGCGTCGAGGACCGCCCCCAGGTTTCTCAGCGCTCGCGTCGCCTGAGCCTCGATGCCGCCTTCGACGAGCTCGCCCGTCTGCGGGTCCAGGCCGACCTGGCCGGAACAGAAGACGAATCCGCCCGCCTCGATCCCCTGGCTGTACGGACCGACGGCCTTGGGAGCACCGTCGGTGGCGAGGCGTCGCTTGTTCATGGGTGACTCCAGTGCGGATCGGGTCCGACGAGATCGACGGAGAGAAGGCGCGCTCCGTCGAGAGATGATGGCAGCGCCGATGCCAGACGCCGGCCCGCGTCCGTCGCCTCCTCGGTCGACGGATACAGCCCGACGAGCGTAGAGCCGGATCCCGTCATCAGCAGTCGGCGTCCTAGCGCCCGCTCGACTTCCTCGCGTGCGACCGCGAGGTCCGGCGCCACGGCCGCTGCGGCCGGCCAGAGGTCGTTGGCGTCGGCAAGCCGTTCGATCCAGCTAGCCGAGGCCAGCTCGGCTCCGTTCAGTCCCTCGCGGAGCGCCTGCGCGAGTGCCTCCGACGTCTCGCGCGAGTCATCGCTCACGATGGGTCGTTGGTCGGACGCGGCGAAGACCTCCGCCGTGGAGAGCCGGAAGGCCGGGCAGACCAGGAGCAGACCCATCGGCCCGGTCGGCGCGGAGAGCGGCTCGATGTCATCCCCGACGCCGGCCACCAGTGCGGCCGGAGCGTCGGCCACGAAGAAGGGCACGTCGGCACCGAGCGCCGAAGCGATGGGGCCAAGCTCGTCGGCCGGGACGGTGAGGCCCCATATCTCGGCGGCGAGGCGCAACGCGGCAGCCGCGTCGGAGCTGCCACCGCCGAGCCCGGCTCCCATGGGGATCGCCTTGTCGAGCGCGAAGGCGAGACCGGGCAGCGCATCCTCCGCGGACGCTCGCAGCGAGGCGGCGGCGTGGAGCACGAGGTTGTCCTCCGTCGGACATCCGAGGTCTCCGGCGACGACGACGTGGTCGGCGACCATCGGTGGCTCGGGAAGGCTGACGCCGAGCCGGTCGGCCAACCCGACCCGGACGAAGACCGAGCAGAGCGTGTGATAGCCGTCAGCGCGGCGGCCGGTGACCGCCAGCGCCAGGTTCACCTTGGCGTGTGCGGAAGTGCGGAGGTGCATCAGGGCAGCGGCCCGAGCTCATCCGCGAGTGCAAGCCACTCCTCGACGCTGAGCATCTGGGGACGGCGATCCGACGCGATCCCGACGGCCGTGAAGGCCGCCTCGAAACGCTCGCGCCCGACGGCCGGCAGCTGGCGGACGAGCACGTTGTGGAGCATCTTCCGTCGCTCGCGGAACCCTGCCTGCACGAGGCGCCAGAGCCCGGCTTCGCGGTCCGCATCAAGGCGCCGCCGTCGCACCTCGCCGTGGACGATCGCGGAATCGACCTCGGGAGCCGGCTCGAAGGCAGCCGCGGGAACGATGCGCTCGATGCGCACGGTCGCGTGGTACTGGACGAAGACCGAGAGGTAGCTCATCGCGCCGACCGGCGCCGCGACGCGCTCTGCCACCTCCCGCTGGAGCATCAGCACGAATCGCTCCGGCCGCGGCTCCTCGCCGAGCGCCTGGTGGAGCACGGGGCTCGTGATGTGGTACGGCACGTTGGCGACCAGGTCGAACGGGGGATCGACGAGGGTGCCCGGATCGAGGTCCAGCACGTCGCCTTCGATGAGCCGCAGCCGCCCCTCGTGCTCGAATCGTTCGCGAAGGTGTGCGACGAGGCGACGGTCGACTTCCACCGCGATGACCTGGCGGGCGCCGCCGGCCAGCAGTGCGCCGGTCAGGATGCCGATGCCAGGCCCGATCTCCAGGATCGAACGCCCAAGGGGCGCGGCGGACTCCACGATCGCGTCGAGCACCTCGCCGTCGACGAGGTGGTTCTGGCTGAAGCGTTTCGTCGCCGCGAGGCCGTGGCGGCGAAGGTATCGCTCGACCTGCTCGGCGCCCAGGTGACGAGGATCGAGTGGATCCCGGCGCACCGTCGAGGGGGCCGCAGGCATCAGACGGCCAGCTTCAGCGACGGGCGCGCGTCGAGGTCGCGGCCGGCCCGGGTGCCGGCGCGGAGCCGATGCCATCCGGCGGCGCCGATCATCGCTGCATTGTCGGTGCACAGCGAGGGGCGCGGCACGACCATCGGGATGCCGAGTCGACCGGCCCCGTCAGCGATCCGAGCACGCAGCACCGCGTTGGCGGCCACGCCGCCGCCGACCACGATCGTCCGCGCGCCGCACCGCTCGGCGGCACGCAGCGTCTTGGTGGCGAGGACGTCGACGACCGAATCCTGGAACGCCCAGGCCAGCTCGGCTACGGCGTCCCGGGACAACGGAGAGGCGCCGCCATCGGCAGCCCCGCCACCATCCGATTCCGCCTCGACGGCCCGTCGGGCGGCTGTCTTCAGGCCGCTGAAGCTGAAGTCGTCGGTGTCGCCGAGCCATGCCCGCGGGAACCGACGGTCACGCCGCGTCGCTGTCTCGGCGGCACGCATGATCGATGGTCCGCCGGGGTATGAGAGGCCCAGCAACCGGCCGACCTTGTCGAAAGCCTCGCCGGCGGCGTCGTCGACGGTCTGGCCGAGCAGCCGATACTCCATATGATCGCGCATCTCGACGAGGAAGGTGTGGCCGCCGCTGACCACCAGCGCGACGAGCGGGAAGCGCGGTGCTTCCGGCTCGGGTCCGTCGGCGTCGACGAGCCACGCGGCGTAGATGTGCCCCTCGAGGTGGTTCACCGGGACGAGCGGGAGCCCGTGGACCCAGGCCAGAGTGCTGGCCATCTTTATCCCCACGAGCAGCGAGCCGGCAAGCCCCGGTCCCTCCGTCACGGCGATCGCGTCGAGCGCCGCCCAGTCGTCGATCGCCGCCTGCGACCGGGCCTCCTCGAGTACGGGCAGCATCCAGCGGAGGTGCGCCCGAGCTGCCACCTCCGGCACGATGCCGCCGGTCGACGCGTGCAGCGCGACCTGGCTGGCGACCACGCTCGTGACGATGCGTCGGCCACCCTCCACGACGGCCACCGCCGTCTCGTCGCACGATGTCTCGATAGCCAGGACGCGCTCGCTCGTCACGGGTCGAAGCGGTGGACGTCGGACATCGGCGGCGCGTCGATCCCGTCCGGCCGGAGTACCGACGGGGCGATCGGCCCGGGCGCGTACCGCTCGCGGAGCACCTCCAACCGCCGCGTGATGCCGACCGAATCGAGCCGCTCGGTGGACATGATCAGCGCGTCCTCGCCGTTATCCGAGTAGTAGCGCGGACGGATACCGACGGGACGGAACCCGAACCGAGCGTAAAGCGATCGCGCGGCCTCGTTGGAGAGCCGGACCTCCAGGGTCGCCACAGCGGCGCCGACCTCGAGGGCCAGGTCCATCAGCGCGACCATCAGCCGCCCGGCGATACCCTGCCGTCGCCACTCCGGGAGGACGGCGAACGTCGTGATGTGGGCCTCATCGACCATCAGCCAGAGCCCGCCGTATGCGACTGTCTCATCCCCCGCCCTGACGATCAGATACCGTGCCAGGCGGTTCATCTCGAGCTCCTGGCGGAAAGCGTACGCCGGCCAGGGGACCGGGAAGCTGGCGCGTTCGATCTCATGGACGTCGGCGATGTCCTCGAGCGTCATGGGCCGCACGTCGAGCCTTACCGGAGGTCGGGCGACCACGCCATCTCCTTCACGTCGGTGAGGCCGCGCGGCAACGCGATGTACTGCGGCACGAGCGTCGCCGGATCGTCGTCCATGCCGCTTGCGAGCCGCGCGGCGCCGAGCCGGAGCAGCGCGGCCGCCAGCCCGCCGAGCGCCCGCTCCCCGAG
>JACCXQ010000313.1 GCA_013696945.1 Chloroflexota bacterium
ACCGCATCCGGATCCTCGTTCCGCTGGACGGCAAGCCAGCGCGCCGTGACCTCGACCCAGAGCGGCTCGTTGCGCCGTTTCGGGGCACCGGGCGGTGAGAGATACGGCGAATCCGTCTCGACGAGCATGCGCTCGGCAGGGACCAGACGAACGACCTCCACGCTCGTCTCCTCCCCTCGACGGAACACCAGCCCGCTGAAGCTGACGGCAAGTCCGATCTCGAGAGCGCGCTCCGCGTAGTCGACCGGACCGGAGAACGAATGGAGGACGGCTGGCACGCGATCCTGGAAGCGTGCGCGCCACTCGCGACCGCCAACGCCCACGGCGGCGAGCTCGCGGATCAGCTCATCCTGAGCATCCCTCTCGCCCGGTGCGGACCTGCAGTGGAGGATCAGGGGCTTGCCGAGCTCCAGCGCGAGCGCGAGATGGCGGCGAAGGTTGTCCAGCTGCGCGTCGCGAGGCGAGAACCCCCGGTCATAGTCCAGGCCGGTCTCCCCGATGGCCACCACGGCCGGATGTCCGGCGAGCTCGGCCACGGTCGACCAGGCGCCCGCGTCGGCTGAGGCGGCGACATGCGGGTGGATGCCGACCGATGCGCCCGTGCCGGAATGCTCGGCGAGTGCGATCGACGCACGCGAGGAGTCGATGTCCCAGCCCGGAGCAAGCAATCGCTCGACACCCGCCACTCGCGCTGCTGCCAGGACCTCTGCGCCGTCGCCGAGGAATGTCTCGGCCTGCAGATGCGCGTGCGAATCGACGAGCCGCACGCTGCTACGTGCTCGCCGCCGCCTCGGCCGCCTGTCGCTCGATCCACCTGGTCTCCGGGAGCGGGCCGAGCGGATGCGCGATCCCGGTAGCGGTCTGGATGCGCTCGGCAGCCGCCAGGGCATCGCTGGGATCCCCACCTGTGCGAGCCAGGGCGACGGCCGCGTCACAGTACGTGTCGAGTGCGAATGTGACATATCGGAGTTCCTCGAACCGGCCGGCAAGATCCATCAACTCCCCGCCAGCCGGTACCGGGTCGCCAAGGAGATCTACCCACCGCCGCATAGCGAGCCGCCCTTCGCCCTCCTCGCCCGGCGGATCGAGGGGAAGCACCACTGTCGCCGCCTCGAGTGCGTCGCGGCGTCTGATGCGGAAGGCCATCCGGGCCAGCCAGATCGCGCCGACGTCAGCGTCCTGCTCGATGCCCGGCAGGTCCCTGAGGAGCTGATCGACAGCGGCTTCCGGATCGGTCCCCCACATCTCCCAGGCGCTCCAGACCACGAGCCACACGCGAGCCTGATCGTCACCGGCCTCACGCGCCTCCGGGAATTCGGCGAGGACCGAGTCGGCGAGGTCGCGCCGGCCCTGCATCGCGTGCGTCCAGGCGACCCAGTGCTTCCTTCCTAGGAAGACCGACCTGTCGCCCACCTGGAGTGCCAGGGCTGTCGCCTCCTCCGCCGCCGCCCGCGACTCGTCGATGCGACCGAGCAGCTCCATGACCTGAGCTCGCTGGTGCAGGAGCCAGCCTTCCATCACGCGATCCATCGCTCGCCGTGCCAGGTCCAGCCCTCGGTCGATGAGGGCTATCGGTTCGTTCAGGGAGGAGCCGAATCCGATGACGGTCGCGGCGAGGTTGCTGTGGCAGCGCAAGAGAAGGGCGGTGTCGCCCGCCTCGCGGGCCAGGTCCATGCTCTGTCGGATGAGGGTCAGGCCCTCGGCGTAGGGACCGGCGCCCTTCGTCCGGGCGATCCCCAGCTCGTGGAGCGCCCAGCGCTCCTGCTGGGACGCACCGACCGCGCGGGCGTCCGCCAGCGCGCGCTCCAGCACGGGGCCAGCCTCACGGATCGGTCCCCACCGCCAGAGGCTCCAGCCCAGCCGCGACAGCAGCATCGCGCGCGCCGCGCTCGGTGGTTCCCTGTCGAGCCGGTCCAGCATGTCGGTCAGGATGCGACGTGCCTCATCGGTGCGATTCACGAGCTGCACGACGGAGGCGTACTGCGCGCGGATGCTGGCCTCCAGGTGCCGATCCTCCGAGGTCGGGTCGATGATCTGGCTGATCGCGGCGATCGCGTCGCGTGCGATCGGCTCCGCCTCGTCGATCGACCAATACCCATCGCCACGCTCCAGGAACTCCAGGGCGATGGTCGCACGCTCGCGTGCGGACAGGTCCAGCTTCACGGCCCCCTCGAGGGCGACACGGGACCATCGCGTGGCCGCCTCCAGCTCGTAGAGGCGCGCAGCCCGTTGGCCCGCCCGCCGCGCCTTCTCCACGGTCGTGCGCCGGAGCTCCGTGAGCGTGACAGGGTCCTCCGAGAACTCCTCCGCGTAGCGCAGTGCGCTGAGGTAGTGCGACGCGAGGAGCTCGGCGATCTCATCTGACCGATCCGAGAGCTCCCGCTCCGCCCAGCGCGCGACGGAGAGGTGCTTCTCGGCGCGATCGCGCTTGGGCAACGAGTCATAGGCGACGTCACGGATGAGCACATGTCGGAAGCCGTATTCCCCTGCGCCGGACAACGAGGAAGGCTCCCGAGGCACGACGAGCTCCTTCACGCGAAGCCGCCGCAGAAGGTCGTCCACCTGCGCCGGCCGGTCACCGCCCAGGAAAGCCAGCACGGCGTCCCAGAAGATCCGCCCCACCACAGCCGCGTCCTGGGCGAGCACCTTCTCATGGGCCGGAAGCGAATCCAGCCGCGCCGCAAGGACCGCGTGTACCGATCCGGGGATCTCCAGCTCTTCCACCTCGCGAGCCAGCTGCCACCGCCCGTCAGCGAAGCGGACGACACCGCGGTCGACGAACATCCGGACCAGCTCTTCGGTGAAGAGCGGGTTGCCGTCGGCGATGCTGACGATGCGTGCACGCAGCTCAGGCGGCAACCCGCCGGGCATCAACGACTCAAGGAGCTGCCCACTCTCGGCCTCGGCAAGCGGTTCGAGCACGA
>JACCXQ010000331.1 GCA_013696945.1 Chloroflexota bacterium
GCTCGCGCTGGAGCTGCGGCGCGGCGGCGCGGCGGTCGATGAAGCGGCAGGTGCGGGGCGCGCGGCCGCTCGCGCGTTGCCTCCTGCGGGGCCGCCGTGGGTGTCGATCGTGGCGCGCCAGGTCATGCTCGACCAGCCCTCCACGGTCGAGCAGCGCGAGCGGTTACGTCAGGAGCTCCGCCGCCTCGAGCCGGCTCGGCGGCTGTCGCTGCGCGGTGACGCCGCGAGCCTCGAGCTGCGACTCGTGGCCGTGGCCGCGGACGACGATCCGCTGGGGGTCGGTGTCGCGGCGCGGGTCCATGGCGTTGCCCGGCGACCGGTGGCGGTCTCGCGGCCATTCCGCGAGCCCGAGCAACGCGCGCTGGCGGAGGCCGAGGCTCGCGCGACCCTCGAGGCGGTCGAGATCCTGCGCTCCGACGAGTCGACCGCGGACCGTGCGGTCGGACCGGGGCCTCCCGTCGCCCGGGCCGACCGGCTGCCGGCCTACCGCCTCTTGGGCTCTCTGCACGACATCGCCGACGGGCAGCGCCAGGCCAGGGCGCTCCTCGCGCCGCTCTTCGAGGGGCGTCCGGCCGCGGTCCACGCTCGGCTCGCAACGCTCCGGGCAGTCCTCGACGGTCCGGGGCTGCGCGACGCCGCACGGGCCCTCGGCGTCCACCGGAACTCGCTGACCTACCGCGTCGGGAGGATCGAGGCGGCCGCCGGCTGGGACCTCAGCGACCCGGCCCTCCGTTTCGCGCTGGGTATCGCGGTCCGAATCGTGCAACATGCACAAACTAGTGGACCACCCGGGGCCCTGGAGGGGTGACCCAGCGGGTCGGTCGAACCGCTAGACTCGCCTCCATCGTGCATTCGGCCCAACACAGAAGGAGCATGGCTTGGTGATCGACATCGAGACGAGCGATCCGCTCGCGAAGATCGAGGCGGCGAAGGAACACAACATCCGATTCGTCGAGCTCCAGTTCACCGACATCATGGGCATCGTCAAGGGCGTCACGATCCCGCTCCACCAGCTCGACGGCTCGCTCAAGAACGGCACATGGTTCGACGGCAGCTCGATCGAGGGGTTCACGCGCATCGCCGAGAGCGACCAGTGGCTGAAGCCCGACATGGACACGTTCGCCGAGATCCCCTGGAAGCCGGGACATGGCGACCTGAGCGCGGGACCGCTCGGCAGCCGCGGGACGGCGCGCGTCATCTGCGACGTGTACACGCCGAACGGCGAGCCCTTCGCCGGGGATCCGCGCGGCGTCCTGAAGCGACAGCTGGAGCGCGCCAACGCCCTCGGCTACATCTGGAACGCCGGGCCGGAGCTGGAATTCTTCCTGTTCCGCAAGGACGAGAACGGCGAGATCAAGCCCCTGCCGCACGACAACGCCGGCTACTTCGACTTCTCCACCGACCTCGGCGCCAACATCCGCCAGGACATGGTCAATGCGCTTGAGGCGTTCGGCATCAGCGTCGAGGCGGCGCATCACGAGGTCGCGGCCGGCCAGCACGAGATCGACTTTCGCTACGCGGATGGCCTGAAGACGGCTGACAATGCGCTGACCTTCAAGTTCACGCTGAAGGCGATCGCGCAGCTCCATGGCCTGTACGCCACGTTCATGCCCAAGCCGATCTTCGGCATCAACGGCTCCGGCATGCACACGCACCAGAGCCTCTACTCGATCTCGCAGGAGCGGAACGCCTTCGCCGATCCGGACAGCAAGTACGGCCTGTCCGAGCTCGCGCGGTCCTACATGGCGGGGATCCTGACGCATGCCCGCGGGATGATCGCCGTCCTGGCTCCGCTCGTGAACTCTTACAAGCGGCTCGTCCCGGGCTACGAGGCTCCGACCTATCTGACCTGGGGCCGCACCAACCGCTCGGCGCTCATCCGGGTGCCGAAGGTGTCGCCCGGCATCAGCATCGAGGCGACGCGCGTCGAGGTGCGCTGCCCGGATCCTTCCTCGAACACGTACCTCGCCTTCGCCGCGATGCTGGCGGCCGGCCTGGACGGGGTCGAGAAGGGGCT
>JACCXQ010000191.1 GCA_013696945.1 Chloroflexota bacterium
GCCGCGCTGACCGCCCTGCTGCGGCCGAGTGATTCAGCCGGACGCGCGGCGGTGAGCATCGCCGCAGCCGGGCGCACCTCGTGGGATCGCGGATCACGGCTTCGCCGGCTACGTTCTGATCGCGCGACCGCCACGCGCACGGAGCCGGACACCACGCGCGCGCAGCCGGGCGGCGGCCCGCCGGCCTCGACGCGGAGCACTGCATCGAGCCCGGCGGTCAGCGGGCCGACGAGCCGAGTGGAGTGAGACGCGCCTTCGAGTTCCTCGTCCGGAACTGGCCTCTGAAGCTCGCCGCCGTGGGCCTCGCCACGCTCCTCTACGGTGGTGTCGTCCTCTCCGAAAGCACCAGGACCTGGCCAGCCGAGGTCCCCATCGACATCATCAACCCGCCCGCCGACGCGGCGGTCCTGACGGTCCTGCCGTCCCTCAAGGGCATCGAGTACCGCGCATCGATCGACGTCGCCAGTCGACTCACGAACGGCTCGTTCCAGGCGTTCGTCGACCTCTCGCGCGTGCAGCCGGTGGCGGGCGGCCCGGAGATCCCGGTGGCGGTCCAGCTCCGGTCGGTCGACGATGGCGTGCAGATCATCGACTACGGCCCCAAGACGGTCAATGTCCGTGTCGAGCCCGTCGACACCCGGGACGTGCCGGTGACGGTCGACATGGGCATCATCCCGGGCGGGCTCGACGTGGGGCCGCCACGCGTGGAGCCAGCGATCGTCACGCTTCGCGGCGCCAGTACGCGCCTCATGAGCGTGCGGACGGCGACCGCCCGCATCGCCATCGACGCGAGCGCCATCAACGTCGACCAGGAGGTCGACATCGTGCCCCTCGACGATAGCGGCAGCCTCGTCCCGGGTGTCGTGTCCACGCCGGCGCGCGTGCGAGTCCGCATCGACGTCGCGGAGCAGAGCTCGACCGCGACCGTGCCCGTCGAGCCGCGCCTGGTCGGGGAGCTGGTGCCCGGCTACCTGCTCGGGCGGCCGACGGCCGATCCGCTGACCGTGACGGCGCGCGGCGAGGTTGCCGCCATCGAGCAGCTTTCGGTCGTCCCGACGGTGCCCATCGATCTCTCCGGCCGCACCGAGAGCTTCGAGGTCGAGGTCCCGCTGGACCCACCTCCGGAGGTCACTCTGAGCACGGAGAGCGTCCGCGTGACGGTGGAGATCGTCCCGGCCCAGGGCTCCCGCACCTTCGAGAGCGGGTTGACGCTCCTCGGCGCGCGCCCGGATCTGATGTACTCGCTGTCCGCCCCGTCGGTGCTCGTGACCCTCTCGGGGACCGGACCCCTCCTCGATGCACTCGACGTGGCCACCGTCCTCGCGCGCGTCGACGTCGCCGAGCTCGGACCGGGTAGTCATGAGGCGGCGATCCGCGTGACCGCGCCGCCCGGCCTGATCGTCGGTTCCGTCGCTCCCGAGACGGTGATCGTGGAGATCGCCTCGCTGCCAGCCGGCGCGTCGCCGGTGCCCGGTCCACCCGGCAGCCCCACGCCGACGCCCTGATGCCGCGGCTGTTCGGGACGGATGGCATCCGCGGGGTCGCGAACGTCGACCTGCGCCCGCCGCTTGCCTACGCGCTGGGGCGGGCAGCGGCCGCGGAGCTGCTCGGTGGGACGCGACCGATGGTCGTGGGGCAGGACACGCGGAGGTCCGGGCACATGCTCGTGGCAGCGCTCGTGGCGGGCGCGACATCCGTCGGCGCGGACGTGCATCGGCTGGGGGTCTGCCCCACGCCGGCACTCGCTTTCGTGACCGCGTCCGGCCCGTTCGGAGCGGGAGTCATGGTCTCGGCGTCCCACAATCCGGCACAGGACAACGGCCTCAAGGTCATCGATTCTCGAGGGCTAAAGCTCGACGACCGTCTCGAAGACGAGCTGGAGGCACTCATCTGGCGATCCGAGGAGCTGCCCAGTCCCGGCAACGATGGCGTGGGGCGGGAAGTCGATGCAAGCACCCTGCTCGTCGGCTACGTCGAGCACCGGACGCGGCTGGCCCAACGGATCGGCAGCTCGCTCCGCGTCGCGCTCGACTGCGCCAACGGGTCGGGCGGAGCCGTCGCGCCATCGATCATAGGGGCGGCCGTGCAGTCCGTCGACGTGTCGTTCGATGCGCCGGACGGGGTGAATATCAACCGGGGCTGCGGGGCGACCGCGCCCGAAGCGCTGGCGGCGATCGTGGCCAAGGGCGGGGTCGACGTCGGGTTCTGCCTCGACGGCGACGCCGACCGGTGCGTGGCCATCGACGAACGAGGCGCGGTCGTGGATGGCGACCAGCTCATCGGGATCATCGCGCTCGACAGGCTCGAGCGCGGTGCGCTCGCCGAGTCGACCGTCGTGGTGAGCGTGCTCTCCAACGGCGGCCTCGTG
>JACCXQ010000342.1 GCA_013696945.1 Chloroflexota bacterium
TCCACCTTGCGGACGACGCGGATGCGGCCGGGCTTCTCGACGACGTAGAGCCGGTCGCCGCCCGCGTTGGTCACATACAGCGGTTCGGTGAGGCCGCCGACCAGCTGGGTGAGGCCGAGCGCACCGTCCGGTCCGGGGGCAGTGGCCGTCGCAGCGCCGGTCGTACCGATCCCGCCACGGGGCCGGGCAGCCAGCGCGGGGACAGCCGCTGACAGCAGCACGCCCCCGGTCAGCAACATGGCGACGAACGGTCGACGGGACGTGCGCAAGCGCTTGATCCGGAGCATCGTCCGCTCCCCCTTGACGGATATCACGGCTGGACGCACCTTACCGCATCGGCCAAGCACGGTCACGGTGAGCATCGGCCGCATATGCTGGACGGATGGGAGGCGAGCCTGAGCTGAGGGCCGGGCCTCCGTGGGCGATGGAGGAGATGATCGCCGCGGAGCCTGATCTCTGTGAGCCGATCGCGGGCGCCCGAGCGGATGCGGCCAGGATCGCCGAGGCGATAGCCGTCGCGTGCGATGCGGGCCAGCCGGTCGTGGTGACAGGGTGCGGCACCAGCGAACACGCAGCGATGGTCGTCGCCGAGCTGCTCCGGGAGGCTCGCCCCGGCCCATCGATCTTCACACGGCAGGCGTTCGAGGCGGCGCTCGATCCCGCTGCCGGTGGCGTGTGCCTGGCCATCTCGCACGAAGGGGAGACGGCAGCCACTCTCGCCGCCGTCGTGGCCGCCTCGCAGGCCGGAGCCGTGACAGCGCTGCTGACCGCCGCCCCTCTGTCACGCGGTGCTCGGATGGTCGACCATCGGTTCGTGACCCCGGTCCTGGACCGGTCGTGGTGTCACACCGTGGGTTACCTCTCCCCGATCATCGCCGGCGGGGCCATCGCCTCGGCGCTCGGCGGGGCGACGCTCGATGGCGCTTGGATCAAGGAGCGGCTTCGCGAGATCCTGGCCACGCAGGAGACCGCCGAAGGGCTCGGGGGAGCGCTCCACGATGTGGACCGGCTGGTCGTCGTGGGCAGCGGTCTTGATCGCATCGCGGCGCGGGAGCTGGCGCTCAAGATCGAGGAGGGCGTCCACGTGCCAGCGGTGGGCCGCGATCTCGAGACGGAGCTCCACGGTCACCTCGTGTCAGCGGATGAGCGCTGCGGTCTGGTCGTCATCGCGCTCGACCCGGCTGCCTCGGACCGGCGTGCTGCGCGGGCGGCGGACCTCCTGCGGGCCTGCCGGCGGCTGGGCATGCCGACGACTGCCATCGTGACGTCCGGGATCTCGGCCGCCTGGCCAGATCCTCTCACCTCGGTCGGGCGCCTGGTGCTCCCCGCCCCATCGCCGGCCGGACGCGTGGCGGCGAGCCTGTCGGCAGCGACGGACGCCGCGGTCGCGCTCCAGCTTCTGGCCGTCGGGCTGATCCACGCGGCCGGTACGAACCCCGACCTGATCCGCCGCGAGGACGCCGCTTACCGCGAGGCCGCCGCGCTCGCCGACCCTGCGGCCGGCTAGAGGGGGGTAGTACTTTCGTTCGATGGTGCCAGGACGCGCCACGGACGACCCTGTCCCGGACGTCGCGCGGAGCCGCGACCTGCCGTGCACAGGAGCAGCCCAGCCCTGAGAGCGATGCCTGCGACGCCCCGTGCGACACGATGGACCGGCGCGCGTCTCGACGACGTGCCCGCCGGCCGAGCGCTCGACGATCCCCGCCTGGGGCTCGTGGTCAGGCTCGTCATCATCGTCTCGCTTGCCGTCGTACCCCTCGATGCCGTGCTCTACCTCGCGACGGGGCACCCCATCCTGCTGGCCAAAGGGCTTGCGCTGGCCGCGCTCGCCGCATGGACAGCGTGGGCGTGGCCGCGGATGTCTCGGCGGAACGTAAGCAGTTTCGTCGGGCTGCTCTCGATCGGCATCATCGCCGTCGTCGTCGTGATCGCGCAGCTGCTGCCGGAGCTTGCCCTTGGGATGCTGGCCGCCGCTCTCATCCCTGTCGTGCTGGCGCTTCCGTTCATGGCCGGTCGGCCGCTCATCCGCCTGATGGCGGTGGCCTGGATGGCGATGGTCGTCGTGGCCATCGTCGCGGAGCTCGGGTTGACCGCGTCGGGGTTGCCCGTGTGGGCGGTGAGCGTGCTGCGCGTCACCAACGCCGCGAGCATCGGGAGCCTCTCGCTGCTGCTCCTCTGGCAGTACCGCAGCCGTCTGCTGGAGTCGAATCGGGAGCTCGACACCCTGGTCGGGATGTCGCGCGAGCTGTCGACCACGCTGGATCCGCAGCGCATCGGGCATCTGATGGCGGAGCATCTCGCGGTGGCCACGGGCGCGGATGCGTGTCTCATCTCGAGCTGGGACCGCGTCGCTGACCGCGTCGAGACCTTCGGCCAGTACCCGCTCGAACAGATACCCGGGACGTCCGACTCGTACGCGCTCGATGAGTACCCCGAGACCCGTCGGGTGCTCGACGATCAGGTGGTCGTGATGGTCGACCTGGCAGATCGCGACGCCGACCCGGCGGAGACGGCCTACCTCAGAACCATCGGACATCGTCGGAGCGCCATGCTGCCGCTCATCGCGAAGGGCGAGACGATCGGCCTGATCGAGCTGAGCGTCGCATCCGACGAACGCTTCGACGAGCGCGCACTCCGCGTGGCATCGACGCTCGCGGCCGAGGCCGCCATGGCGCTCGAGAACGCGCGGCTCTACCAGGAGCTGCGGCACCAGGCATTCCACGATGGGCTGACCAGGCTTGCCAATCGTGCGCTCTTCAACGACCGGCTCGAGCATGCGCTCGCGCGCGGCGCGCGCACCGGGTCGCCGCTGGCCATCCTCTTCGTGGACCTCGACGACTTCAAGACGGTCAACGACCGGATGGGTCACGCGCGCGGCGACCAGCTCCTCTACGAGGTCGCGGAGCGGTTGCGGTCGTGTCTTCGGACCGGCGACACCGCGGCGCGCCTCCGCGGCGACGAATTCTGTGTGCTGCTCGAGGACCTGGAGAGGCCCCTCGAGGCGGAGATCGTCGCCCGGCGCATCCTCGACTCGATCGCGGAGTCGGTCCGGATAGGTGGTTCCGAGGTCACCGTCGACGCCAGCATCGGCATCGCGGTGTCCGGCGGGGGCGGCTCAACGGCCGACGAGCTGCTCCGGAACGCTGATTTCGCGATGTACCGCGCCAAGAGCCTCGGCAAGGGCCGGGCCGAGGTATTCCGACCGGGCATGCGCGTCGGGGCATCAGAGCGGCGACAGCTCGAGAGCCTGCTGCAAGGGGCCGTCGAGCGGTCCGAGCTGCGTCTCCAGTACCAGCCCGTCGTCGATCTCGAGAGCGGATCGCTGACCGGCTTCGAGGCACTCGTCAGGTGGCAGCAGCCCGGACACGGGATGCGCATGCCGGCCGACTTCATCAGCATCGCCGAGGACACTGGCCTGATCGTCTCGATGGGCCGATGGGTCCTTACCGAAGCGTGTCGTCAGGCTAGCGAGTGGCAGAGACGAGCACGCCGGCCCGACCTGTCGGTGAGCGTCAATCTCTCGGCTCGGCAGTTCCAGCATCCCGCGCTCGCGCCAGACATCGCGGAGGCCCTCCAGGCGGCCGGCCTTCACCCGTCGTCGCTCACCGTCGAGATCACAGAGAGCGTGCTGATGCAGCACACGCCGACGACCGTGGCGACGCTCGAACGCCTGCGCCGCACCGGGATCCGCGTCGCGATCGACGACTTCGGGACAGGATATTCGTCGCTCAGCTACCTGCAGCGGTTCCCCATCGACGTGCTGAAGGTGGACCGCTCGTTCGTGCAGGATGCGACGCTCGACGGCGAGGACAGCGTGTTGGCTCGAGCCATCGTCGAGATCGGGAGTGCGCTCCGACTCTCGGTCATCGCCGAGGGCATCGAGCGTCGCGAGCAGCTCGCGGCGCTGCGCGCATTCGGATGTTCCCAGGGGCAGGGCTACCTGTTCGCACCGCCGCTCGACGCGTCGGATGCCGAGCGTCTTATCGGGGCTGAGCTGCGACCCTGGGCAAGCCTCATGGGCGACACGTCGCCCCCATCTCTGCGTGTGCGGCGCGGGAGGAAACCGGCGGTGCCATCGATGGTATCTGGCGGGCGCGGCTGACCCGACGGACTCGGCATGATGTGTCAGAACGGAGGCCATGGGATCGCCGGCCGATACGGATCCGGCAGGGGCATACGCCCTCGCGTGATGAGTCGATCGACCCGGTCGGCCGTCGCGACGATCTCGTCCTCCGTCAGGAGCTGACCGAGACGTTCGCCCAGCGCCCCATCGAGCCCTCGCCGGACGTGGCCCAGGCAGCCCATCTCGTCGTCGGTGAGCGGGTCTCCGCGCCACCCCCAGAGGACCGTCCGGAGCTTCGGCTCGACCGCGAAGCAGACGCCGTGATCACACCCATGGAGGTGGCCGTCACCGGTCGGTAGGACGTGTCCGCCCTTCCGGTCGGCGTTGTTGACGATGGCGTCGAAGAGGGCCATCTGCCGCAGGCGAGCATCTCGGGTGAGGATCAGCTCCAGGACGTCGACGTCCTCCGCGACGTCGATCCACCACTGGACCATGCCCGGCCCCAGCGGGCCGTCTCGGAGGATGGTCGGTGGCACGATCCGCCAGCCGATGTGCTCGGACACCTCGAACGCTGCGACCTCGCGATGACCGAGGGTGCCACGCGGGAAGTCGTCCA
>JACCXQ010000008.1 GCA_013696945.1 Chloroflexota bacterium
CCATCGATTTCATGCCCGAGTTCCTGCGCCCCGTGGCGACGCTCATGCCGCTGACCTATCTGGGCGATGCCCTGCGGCAGGTGATGGTCGGCGGCGCGCCATTCGCGACGCTCACCGTCGACGCGCTGGTGCTCGCAACGTGGCTCATCGGGAGCTTCGTCATCTCCGCGCGCTTCTTCCGCTGGCAGTAGGGCGCGCCGCCGACCGAATGGCGCGGATGGACGCGCCCTTGCGGCGCCGAGGCGGAGGGCGGGATCGAGCGGTCGCGCAGCGGTGGGTCGCCAGCCCTCGGGCGTCACGGTCGTCGCCACTTGAGCCCCCAGACTTCAGTACAAGTGTTGGCGAAGCGGTATCGAAGCGGGAGGAAGCCTCGCCACGGATCCCCGGTCGATCGACCGCACCGCCCCGCGGCGGGCCGAGCACGCGGCCAGCGTCCTCGACGGCGCCAAGCCCCCTGAGGCGGCAGCTCGATGTGCCGACGCTCCGTTCATGCGCCCGCTCGACAGTAGTAGTGAAGTCGCGGCGCGGGACGTGACGTCGACGGCTCCTCGGGTCGGATCGCCCGTGCGGTCGTGCCCGGTAGACGCAGATGAGACCGAGTCCGGATGGACCGGAGGAGCCACGGGCACGCCCGGAGCCACTCGGCGGGTAGGCTCGTGCGGATATGCGGACTCCTGAGCGGGCCGGGCCGTCGCCGTCTCGCGGCCGGCTGTTCGTGGGCACGAGCGGGTTCTCGTACCCGGCGTGGTCCCCGCTCTTCTACCCGGCGGGGACCCGCGGCGAGGGGCTGCTTCGTGAGTACGCCGGCCGGCTCTCCGCGGTGGAGCTGAACAACACCTTCTACCGACACCCGACGATGCCGCGGGTCCATGCGTGGCTCGACGCTGTCCCGGCCGATTTCCGGTTCACGGTCAAGGCGCAGAAGGGCGGCAGTATCCGGGCCATCCGCGCCGATCCGCATGCCACGGTACCGTGGCTGACGGCTCCATACCGCTGGTTCGGAGAGCGGCTGGGCAGCGTGCTGTACCGCGTGCCCAAGGAGCTACCTCGCGACGACGCTGCACTCATCGCGCTTCTGGACACGTGGCCGGCCAGCATGCCGCTCACCGTTGAGTTCCAGCACCCATCGTGGTGGGACGACGCGGTGCACCAGCTCCTGCGAGACCACGACGCCGTGCTCTGCGCCACGGACCTCGATGAGGCGCCGTTCCCGGTCGATCTCCGCCTCACCGGCCGGTTCCTGTACCTGCGACTTCGCCGTCATGCCTATTCGTCGACCGACCTCGATGCCTGGTCGGCTCGCCTGGAGCCGTTCCTTGCCGACGGGCGGGATGCTTTCGTGTTCTTCCGGCACGACGAGACTGGTGAGTCGGCCCTCCGCGCCGAGCAGCTGGGTGCCATGAACCGCCCAGCACTGGGGGAAGCCCCCGGACACGAAGAGACCCGGCGCGGTGAAGCGCCGGGTCTCGGGATGCGGCGATAGCCGATGTCGATCAGTAGGCGGCGAGACCGTTCGCGCCGGCCGGCAGGCCGGTGACCTGTCCGATCGAGGTGAGCGAGCCATCGTCCGCCCGGTCGAAGATCGCGATCGCGTTCGAGCCCGCGAGCAGGACGTAGAGCCGCCGGCTCTTGCGATCGAAGTCGGCATCGATGGGGCTGGATCCTGCGCCGGCGAACCCGGTCACGCCGTTGCCGTCGAGCCGGGTCAGGTCGCCATCGTCCGAGATGGCGTATCCGGTGACCGAGCCGCTGCCCGTGTTCGTAAGGTAGGCGAACCGGCCGTCGCCGGTGATCGCCACCCAGCAGGCCGCCGTCTCGGTCGTCGGAACGGAGGCGCTGTCAAGCCGCAGGTTCCCGTTCGGACGGAAGTGGTAGCTCGACGCGGCGCTGGCATCGGGAGCACCGCCGAATGCCTCGGACACGACGAGCGTACCGTCGCGCGTGAAGGCGAACCCGAACGGGGTCTGACCGGCCGAGGCACGCGAGTCCGGAGGTCCGGCCACGCCGGCCCCATCGACGTCGTAGAACGTGATCCGGTTCGTGGCCTTCTCGGTCACGACCAGGTGGTCCAGGTCGGGGCTGAACTCGATCTGCGCCGGCCCGGCGGCCGCCTGGCTGAGCGGCTGCATCGAGCCCGCGATGGGCGTCAGCTGGCCGGAGAGGCTTCGATCGAAGCCATTGATGCTCCCGTTCCCACCGGCGTGCAAGACGTACACGCGACGGTTGCGGGCCGTGATGCTGATGGGCAGGTCGCCGCCGCTCGGGGCAACGTCTTCGAGCGTCAGGTGTGCGCCGCTGACGCGGAACACAGAGATCTCGTCACTGCCGGGGTTGACCGCGTACAGCCAGCGGTAGTTGGGGCTGAGGGTCAGCGCCCCCTGGTTGCCGAGACCGGCGCCGGTCCCGGTGCCACCGGTCCCCACGCTGCCGGCGGGATGGAGCGAGCCGTCGGTGTGCCGCTCCCACATCAGCACACGGTTGCCGGATGGTGAGTTCGAGAGCGTGAACACGGCGCCGGTGGCGGTCGACCCCGCCGCTGTGGCCGGGCTGAGGGTCGCCAGCAGCAGCCCGCCGATAGCGAGTGCCAGCGTGAACGTTCGTCGCATCGTGATGCGCCTCCGTGGCGGACCCGGGCACGCGCCGGGTCACGCCACGACGATGGCGAGCGACGATGACCGCCCGATGGCGCGTCCGTGACGATCCGATGAAGCGTTCGTGACGGGAACGGCGGCTCAGGGCTCGCCGGTGTCAGAGCTTGGCGAGGAGCAGCTGCGCGATCTGGGTCGCCATATCCAAGCGCGGTTCCGCCTCGTCGAACAGGATCAGCTGGATCGCGTAGACATGGGCACCCTTCACGACATACAGCACGGAAAAGTCGTCCGTCCAATAGCCCCGGTCGCCGATGCTCACGTCCTCGCCGCCGGGAGACGCACTCTTCGCGGTGTCGAGCGTGATGCCGTCGCCTTCGTAACGGACGATGACCGTGCCATCGATGCCGGGGAGCGCGCCGGGCCTCCTCTCGGTGAACGTCCAGGTGCACCATGCGTCGGCGCCGGGCCTGGTCTCGGCGAGGTCCTTGTCGACGATCGCCGCGATGTCTTCGCCCGAGACGAGCGGACACATCTCCGCTGGCACCGTTCCCCCAGCGCCGACCGACGTTGCGGGCGGTTGCGTCCCCCCGCCTGGCTGGCTGCCCCCCGCGGCAGAACCTGCCGGTGCGCCTCCCGGGGCCCCGGCACCGGGGGCGCTGTTGCACGCGGCGACGACCATCGCCAGCGCGAGTGCGACGCCCGCAGCGGGGCGGGGGATCCGTCCGGTGGACATGTGCATCGAGATCCTGGACATCGTGGTGCCCCTTCTAATGGCCTGGGCCAGACGACCGCCTTGCGAGGCAGGTGTGGATCGCATCGGAAGACTCCCGGACGAACGTGTGGTGCTCACGCGAAGGTGGACCGTCGTTCATATGGCCGGTCGCGCTGTCGGTGGGGTACCAAACTGAGCCCGGCGCAGCTGACCGAGCGCATGTAGGTCGCGGTGATCCGCGCTTCACTCCTCGTGGAACCGTCGATGTCGCGTGCCACGACGGGCGCGAGGAGCGTCGCTCCGAGTGCGACGCCGACAAGGAGCGGGAGCACGGGCCGCCACATGCGGGTGCCAAGGATCGCGGACACTGGTAGTACCTCCATCGTGGGTCACGGACCTCGTCCAGAGCCACGGAGGCGGATGAGGCTGCTCGCAAGGCTAGCCATCGCCTCGAGCGCCACCATCGGGTGTTTCCCTACATCTTGGCGGCCGATCAAGCATTCTGCCGCCGCGCTCTCCGGAGGCCACGCCTCACGGAGGGCCACACGTCACATCCCGATGGGGTGCCAGACGGTCTTCATCTCCAGGAAGGCGGCGATCCATTCGGGGCGCTGAGCGCGGCGGTCATCGAGCCAGTCGAAGCGGTCAGCGTCGCCCCTGGGCGGGCGTGCCATCCGCTTGACGTTCTCGACCGCCGCTTCCTCGACCGACTGGCGCATCTCGAGCGGGACGCCCCACGAATCGATGGCGTTGACGTCCATGTGGGACGCGAGGATGGGCACGAGCTCGCGCCGCAGCCCGGTGATGATGTTGATGACGCCCGGCGGCACGTCGCTCGTGGCGAGCACCTCGGTGAGCGTCACCGCGGGGAGCGGCCGGCTCTCCGACGCAAGGACCACCACCGCGTTCCCGCCCACGACCGCCGGCGCGACGCGCGACACGAGCCCCAGCAGCGACGATGTCTCCGGCGCGACGATGCCCACCACACCCGTCGGCTCCGGGAACGTGAAGTCGAAGTACGAGGCCCCGACCGGGTTGACCGTACCGAGCAGCTGGGTGATCTTGTCGGCCCAGCCGGCGTACCAGACCCATCGGTCGATGGCCCGGTCGACCTGCTCGCGGGCAGCCGCCGTGCCGATCCCTTCCGCCGCCTCGACCTCGGCCTCGAACTGGTCCCGGCGACCCTCCATCAGCTCCGCCGCCCGGTAGAGGACCTGCCCGCGGTTCATCGCGGTCTTGCCGTCCCAGCCGGCAAAGGCGCCGCGAGCCGACCGGATGGCATCACGGAGGTCCTTCCGCGAGCCACGAACGGCGTTCGCGAGAGGCGTCCCGTCGGGGGACCGGACGACATACGACCTACCCGATTCGGAGCGTGGGAACTGGCCGCCCACGTAGAGCTTGTACGTCTTGCGGACGGGGATGCGTTCGGGGCCCGGCGCCGCCGCGTCTGCCCGCTTCGTCACGGCCCGTGCCATCAGTGCCCATCCCCCAGGTCGAGGTAGGCGAGCATGCCCTGGAGACCGCCCTCTCGACCGTACCCCGATTCCTTGTATCCGCCGAATGGGCTCGTGGGGTCGAACCGATTGAAGGTGTTCGCCCAGACCACGCCGGCGCGGAGCCGCTTGACCATCGAGAGGATGCGACTCCCCTTCTCCGTCCAGACGCCCGCCGAGAGCCCGTAGGGCGTGTTGTTGGCCTTCTCGATGGCTTCCTCGGGGGTGCGGAAGGTGAGCACGGAGAGCACCGGCCCGAAGATCTCCTCCTGTGCGATCCGGCTCGACTGCGCGACATTCGTGAAGAGCGTGGGGCGGACGAAGAAGCCGCGCGCCGGCAGCTCGCACGCGGGCTGGTATATCTCGGCGCCCTCGGCCACCCCTGCTTCGACGAGCTCCTCGATCTTGGCCAGCTGCGCGGCGTTGTTGATCGCGCCGACGTCGGTGTTCTTGTCGAGCGGGTCGCCCACGCGGAGCGTCGAAAGGCGGTCCTTCAACCGCTCGATGAACGGCTCGGCGATGGACTCCTGGACGAACAGCCGGCTGCCCGCGCAGCAGACCTCGCCCTGGTTGAAGAAGATGCCGTTGACGACTCCCTCGATGGCCTGGTCGACCGCAGCGTCCTCGAAGATGATGTTCGCGGCCTTGCCACCGAGCTCGAGCGTGAGCGCCTTGTCGGAGCCGGCCAGTGCCCGTCCGATGGTCTTGCCCACGGCGGTCGAGCCGGTGAAGGCGACCTTGTCGATGTCCGGGTGCTTCACCAGCGCAAGTCCGATCTCGCCGGGGCCGGTGATGATGTTGACGACGCCGGGCGGGAGGTCCGCCTGGCGGCAGACGTCCGCGAACAGGAGCGCCGACAGAGGCGTCGAGCTGGCCGGCTTGAGGATGACCGTGTTGCCGGCGGCGAGCGCCGGCGCGATCTTCCAGGCAAGCATCAGCAGCGGGAAGTTCCAGGGGATGACCTGGGCGGCCACGCCGAGCGGCTTCGGGGCGCGGCCGGGGAAGGCGTACTCGAGCTTGTCCGCCCAGCCCGCGTAGTACCAGAAGTGCGCCGCGGCGAGGGGCACGTCGACGTCGCGCGACTCCTTGATCGGCTTGCCGCCGTTGAGCGTCTCGAGGACCGCGAACTCGCGGCTGCGCTCCTGGAGGATGCGGGCGATCCGGAAGAGGTACTTCGCGCGCTCGCGGCCGGGCAGCTCGCCCCATGAGCGGCGGAACGCACGCCGCGCGACGCCCACCGCGTGCTCCACGTCCTCCACGCCGGCTCGCGCGACCTCCGCCAGCGGTTCCTCGGTGGCGGGATCGATCGTGGTGAACCACTGTCCGCTCCGCGGCGCCACCTCTTTGCCACCGACGAACAGCCCGTAGCGCGCCTGGAGCTGAACGATGTCGCGAGACTCGGGCGCCGGCGCGTACTCCCATGGGACTGCCTGACCGTCGCCAAGACCCCAGGACGAGGGGCTCGGCGTGCCCCGGCCGACCACATCGGAGGTGCCCTTCTTCGTCAGGCTGGTGGTGGAGTTCGGTTCGGGGGCGGTGGCGGGAGAAGAGGAGCTGGCGGGGCGGCGCGCGCGTGGCATGTCGGAAGCGTACACCGGTCGCGGTGGCTATGCGCAGGTATGAGGTGACTTCCTGGTCACGTATGGACCCTAGAGGTGCAAACCGAGCGGCGGTGCGGTGGCGGCAGGCCGTCCCGGCCATCTGCCAGGCTGAGCCGCTCGAGGCGGCCATCCAGCGGACGAAACGGAGAGCGATCGTCTGGTCGCCGCACGCGAGGAGCATTTCCGGCGCCGGATGTCCGGCCTACGGACGTACGAGAGGACGAGCCTGGCCCAAGTCGCGTACCGCACCGTTTCATCCGACCGTTCGTCCGCCAAGTGGACGACTGGCCGCCAAGCCGGGTCGTTCGACGGCCTCCTGGGTCCTCCTCGACGGATCGTCCGCCCGGTGGACGGATCCCCGGGCGACCGACTGCCGAGAGACTTCAGAGCGGCGGGGCTATCGGGGTCAGGGCTACCCTTCCTGCGATGCGACGCGTGACCGACCGAGCCGAGTACCTCGACGGGCCGCTGGAGCATGATGTCCTCGAAGCGAACCTCCGCGACCTGGCGCGTTTCAACCGATGGCTCGGCGGTGTCGCGCTGACGCGTCGAGCGCTGGTGGCGCTGGCGACCGGCTTCCACTCGATGCCGCGCATCGGTCGCATCGACTGGCGCTCTCGCACGCTGCGGCTTCTCGATGTAGGGACAGGCGCGGCTGATATCCCGGACGCGCTGCTGTCATGGACCCAGCGCCGCGGCCTCCGCCTCTCTGTCGAGGCGGTCGACGAGCGACACGAGATCCTGGACGTCGCGTACGAGCGTGTGGGCGATCGACCCGAGCTGCGCCTCGAACACACGACGGGCGACCAGCTCGCGTACGCCAGCCGCAGCTTCGACGTGGTGCACGCCTCGCTCGTGCTGCATCACCTCGAACCAGGCGCCGCCGTCAGGCTGTTACGCGAGATGGCGCGAACGGCCGATCTCGGCGTGATCGTCAACGACCTCGACCGGCGCAGGCTCGCATGGCTCGGGGCGTGGGCCCTCACCCGCGTCATCACGCGAAATCGGTACACGCGCCACGACGCCCCGCTCTCCGTCCGCCGCGCGTACCGCCCGACCGAGGTGGCACAGCTGGCGACCCAGGCCGGCCTGGTGGAGGTCGCGCGGTTCCGGGGTTTCCTTGGCCATCGATATGCCATGGCCTTCGTGCATGCCGGTGCCCGACCTCCGAGGGAGACCCCGCCAGAGGCTCGAGGGGAGGCCTCGGCTGCCCCCGGGTGAGCGGACGGTCGAGGTCGCGGTCGTGGGAGGCGGGCCGTCTGGCGCCGCCGCTGCGACTCACCTCGCCGCTGCTGGCGTGGAAGTGGTGGTCTTCGAGCGGCTTCGTGCTCCGCGATGGCGCGCGTCCGGGGTCTACTCCTCGCCGTCGACGCGGGCCCGACTTGCCGGGCTCGGCCTGTCCGAGGCGGCGCTGGTCCGGCTCATCAGGCCCATCGACGCGATGGAGGTCATCGGTCCGGGCGGGACTCGCTGCCTGTTGGCGTACGACGCGCCCGACCACGCCTGCGGGATCGACCGGGTCCGGCTCGAAAGGGCCCTCCTCGACCGTGCGGCCGCGGCCGGCGCCTGCGTGCGCGAGGGAGCGGTCGTTCGCACGCTCGCGCCACGTGAAGGACGGGCACCCGGGAGCACCCTGGACGTCTCGACCGATGACGGCCCCCAGCGCTGGAACGCGCGCATGGTCGTCGGCGCCGACGGGCCGCGATCACTGGTCGCGAGCGCGTACGGCCTCGGCGGGCATGTCCGCCTGTCGCGGCGCGCCGGTGTCACCGTCCATCGCGCCGATCCGGACGCCGCGTCTCCCGGCATGCCGATGACCGCACGGATGGTCATCGGGGATGGCTGGTACTGCGGCATCTGTCCCGTACCGGAGGAACGCGTCAACGTGGGGATCGTGATGTCCGAGGCGGATCTGCGCGCTCGGCTCCGCGGGGGCGATGGCCTCGCCGCCGTCGCACGCTCATTCACCGACCACCTCCACGGTCCTCGTGCCGCATGGCACGACTCCACCGACACGGATGCCGTGACCGTCGCCCTCCCGCTCGCGCATCGCGTGATACGGCGGTCGGGTCGAGGCTTTCTGCTCGTCGGCGATGCCTCGGGTTTCATCGACCCACTGACCGGCGACGGGCTCCTTCGAGCCTTCATCTCGGCCGAGCTGGCCGCTCATGCGATCGTCGCGGCGCGAGCGGGTCGCAGCGACGCGATGGACCACTACGAACGACGGATGCATGCGCGCTTCGCGCCACGAGACATCGTGTCGTGGCTGCTCCAGGCGTTCCTCGCGCGCCCCGGCCTGCTGGAATACGCACTCCGGAGGCTGGCGACGCGAACGCAGCTCCGTGCGACGTTCGCCCGGGCACTCGCGGAGCTCGAGCCGGCCGGGCGCATCCTGGAACCGCGCTTCCTCGTGCGGCTGCTCGCCCCGTGAGCGCCGCGGGCACCACGAGGATCGCCGCCTACACCGTCTGCCTTGACGACGCTGGGCGGATCCTGCTCTGCCGCATCGGCCCGAACGATCTCGAGGTCGGCATGTGGACGCTCCCCGGCGGAGGGCTCGACTTCGGGGAGGATCCGGCGGCAGGAGTGATCCGTGAGCTGGAAGAGGAGGCCGGACTCACCGGCCAGGTCGAGCGGCTCATCTCGATCGATTCGCGCGTCTACCCGCCGCACGTCGGCCGCAACGGCGAGCTGCACTCGATCCGGATCCTGTACCGCGTGGCGATCACCGGCGGGGCGCTCCGCGACGAGGTCGGTGGATCGACCGACACGTGCGCCTGGTTCACACTCGACGACGCCCGCGGCCTGCCTCTCGTCGACCTCGCGGAGCTGGGGATCGAGCTCGCAGGCGGCATGGACGCCGAGGTCGGCTGACCGTGCGCACCAGCATCAGCATCGAGATGGACGCGCCACCCGAGCGCGTCTTCGAGCTGGCTCGTGACGTCCGCCGCTGGCCGCGCCTGCTCCCCCATTACCGGCGGGTGAGCGTCGCGGCCGAGCGTGATGGGCACGTCGTCGCCCAGATGGTCGCGGTGCGCGCGTTCGGGCCGTTGCGCGTACCCGTCACCTGGCGGGCCGAGCAGTGGTCCGAGGACTCCGACCCGGACGACCTGCGGCTGCACTTCCGGCACATCCGGGGCGTCACACGCGGGATGGATGTCACGTGGCACATCCGCCCCAGCGGCGGAGGCGCCGACAGGAGCGCCGTCGTCACCATCGAGCACGACTTCAGGCGCTCGCTCCCGCTCGTCGGCGACCGGCTGCTCCCCGCATTCGTGGACCGTGTCTTCACGCGGCCCATCGCCGGACGTACGCTGGCCGCATTCAAGCGGCTCGCGGAGTCCGATCGCGTCTCGGGAACGAACGACTGACATGGGGAACGGCGCGCGACGAGTCTGGATCACCGGCCTTGGGCTTGTCACGCCCATCGGGAACGGCCTCGACGCGTTCTGGGCAGGGCTCCAGCGCGGGGTCTCTCCCGTCAAACGGATCGACCGCTTCGACCCGACTACGTTCCGCTCGCAGGTCGCCGCCCAGGTCGACGACTTCGAGCCACTGGACCACATGGACGCGCGCGCAGCCCGCCAGCTCGACCGGTTCAGCCAGTTCGCGCTTGCCGCTGGCCGGATGGCCGTGGAGGACGCCGGCCTGCGGATGGGCGGACGTGGCGCTCCGCGCGCCGATCGGGTCGGGGTCTACGTGGGATCCGCCCTTGGTGGCATCGCCTACGCCGAGTCGCAGCACGAGCGCTACATGGAGCGCGGGATCCGGTCGGTCGCACCGAATCTGGCTCTCGCGGTCTTCGGCGGCGCCGCCCCGGCGAACCTGGGCATCGCCCTCGGGCTGCACGGCCCGATCCTCTCCAACGCCAACTCCTGTGCGGCGGGTGCCGTGGCACTCGGGGAGGCGTTCCACCTCATCCGCGACGGCCGTGCCGACGCTGCGCTGGCGGGCGGCGTGGAGGTGCCGCTCAGCCCGCTGGCATTCGGCGCGTTCGACATCATCCGTGCCCTCAGCGCGGGGCACAACGACACGCCCGGCACCGCCGCGCGGCCATTCGACGCCGAGCGAGACGGGTTCGTGATGGGCGAGGGCGCCGCGCTGCTGGTGCTGGAGGAGGCAGAGTCCGCCGAGCGTCGCGGCGCGACTCCGTATGCCGAGCTACGCGGATACGCCGCGACCAGCGACGCCCATCACATGGTCCAGCCGCGTCCGGACGGGAAGCAGGCGGCGCGTGCCGCGCGGCTCGCCCTGGCCGACGGGCGCGTACGAGCGAGTGAGATCGACTACGTCAACGCGCATGCCTCGTCGACGCCCCTCGGCGACATTGCCGAGGCGGCGGCGATCCGGATGGCGCTCGCGGAGCGTGCCACGACCGTCCCTGTGTCCGGGACCAAGGCCTGCTACGGCCACCCGCTGGGTGCATCGGGCGCCATCGAGGCGGCCATCTGTTCGCTCGCGCTTTCCCGCGGCTGGGCACCAGGCACGGTCAATCTCGACGTGCCGGACGCGGCGGCACTGGAGCGCCTGCCCGGCCTCACGGGCCACCCCATCGAAGGTCCGTTCCGGGCGTGCCTCTCGACCTCGTTCGGGTTCGGCGGGCTCAACGCCGCGCTTGCCTTCGCCCGGGTCCGATAGCCGGAAGGGCAGGCCGCCCCGCCTGCCCTTCCTGTGCGCAGGTCCCAGCCCGCGCTGCGAAGCGCCCCTGCGCTGTGAAGCGACCGGCGCCACCGAGGAGGCGGTGGCGCCGGCGGCAGGGATCCGGAGCCGCGACTCCGACACGTCGATCGTCGCGCGGCTGCGTTATCGACGCCTTTCGAGTCTGTGAACGTTCGGATAACGCGCTCAGATCCAACCCACCATGCGCGCGGCCAGGCCGGCCAGAGCGCCGCCCGCCAACAGGATCACCGGGTTCAGGTGGGATCGGAGCAGCAGGATCAACGCGACGAACGCGATGGCTACCGTCGCGACGTCGATCAGCGCCACCCGACCGAGCTCGAACGTCACTGCGGCCATCAGCCCGAGAGCTGCGGCGACCACGCCGTCAAGGATCGCGCTAAGCGGGGCCGAGGCGCGGATCCGGGGGATGATCGGGTGGACCAGTCCGACCAGCACGAATGAGGGCAGGAAGATGGCCACCGTCGCCACGACTGCCCCAGGAACGCCGGCGAGGAGGTAGCCGATGAAGGTCGCCGCAGTGAAGACGGGACCGGGCGTGACCTGCCCGACAGCCACCGCGTCGAGAACCTGGCGGTCGGTGATGAGGCCTGGCACTACGAGGTCGGCACGGAGGAACGCGAGCAGCACGTAACCACTTCCGAAAACGACGAGCCCGATCTTCAGGAACACGAGGAAGAGCGGGACGAGCCCGATGGCACCCGCGAAAGTGCCGGCGGTCGCCG
>JACCXQ010000009.1 GCA_013696945.1 Chloroflexota bacterium
TTCACGCGCAGGACGCCGGCCAGCTGGTAGACGCGCTGCGCGGCACCGAGCTGCGCGTCACCGAGGTCGCGTCTCGCGGCGGCTTCCTCCAGGCACGCAACACGATGCTCTACATCGGGGTGGAGGACGAACAGGTCCCAGCGGCGATGCGGCTGATCGAAGAGAACTGCAGCTCGCGGACGGTGAGCGTGCCTGCCGAGCCGCTCGGCGGCATCGAAGCGAACTGGCTGCCCACCGAGGTGACGCACGGGGGCGCGACCGTCTTCGTGGTGCCGCTCGACGAAATCCGCCGGATCTAGCGCTCTCCTCCCGTCTCACCACGGAAGGGCATCCCCTGCTCCTCGACCGCATGAAGGCTCATGCGGAGTGCGGCTGTCTTCTGCTCGGCCACCTCACGGACGTAGGCGACCTCCTCATCGGCGGTCATCGGGCGGCCACGGACGATCTCCTTTGGCCGACCCACCAGCAGCCATGCCATGTGATAGCGGTCCATGGAGCCCCACGCGTCGCTCAACAGGTCATCCGAGCGCTGGAGCCAGCGACGCAGCTGGCTCAGTTCCGGGGCTGCCTGGAGCCGCTCCCCTTCGTCGAGCAGGTCCCGGGTGGCGGCGATCAGCTCGTCTCGCGTCATCGCCCCTATCATCGGGCGCCTCCATGCAGTTCGCGACTCTCGACCGCCACGCCCCAGCCCGTCGGGACCCCACTCTGCTGCGCGCGGCAGTCGCGTGCGCCGGCGACGCCGTCCGTGAAGGGCTGCTGCCGGGGATCGTCGTCGGCGTGGGCGACGCGGGTGGGCCGCTCGTGGTGGAGACATTCCGCGGGCGGCGGACGCGTCGCCTTCGTGACGACAGCGTCTTCTTCCTCGCGTCTCTGACGAAGCCGGTCGTGGCGGCGGCGGTCATGCGACTGGTCGATGCCGGGAGAGTCGACCTCGACGCGCCGATCGGGCGTTACGTCCCGGCATTCGGGGGCGACGGCAAGGATCGCGTGACGGTCAGACACGTGCTTACGCACACCGCCGGCGTGTACGACGTACCGACCGAGATCCTGCGGACCAAGCGGCCATCGGCGGCCCGGATGCTCGAGATCGTGTGCCGCGAGCCGTTGACCTTCGTGCCCGGGACGCAGTACGAGTACTGCTCGAGCTCGTTCTACCTGCTCGCCGACATCCTGGCGCGCGCCGAGGAGCGCCCCTTTCCTGAGGCGCTCCACAGGCTCGTCCTCGAGCCCGCGGGGATGGCGGATACCACCTTCGACCCGCGGCACGACCGGTCGCGGATCGTGCCCGTCGAGGGCGTGCCACTTCGCAACATCGTCGTCCGTGAGCTCGTCCTGCGCTATCTCGCGCGAGCCACGAACCCCGGAGGCGGGCTGTGGGGCACGTGTATCGACCTGCTCCGGTTCGGAGCTGCGCTCACGCCGACGGCTATCCGTGACGGCCACGGCCTCCTCTCGCAGGCCGCTGTCGATGAGATGACGCGCGAGCAGACGAGCGGCATCCTCGAGGTGTCGGCCGATGGCGCCACCCGAGACCCTCGGTACGCGCTCGGCTGGGGCAAGCCTCGCCTGGACGGAGGGATCCCTTCCGTAGTGGGCGGCAGCGCGCCGCCCCTTGGCGACGACGTGAGCACCGGGCATCCGCCCATCGACGGGCTTGCGGCGGCTCCCGGGGACGCCGTACCAGCATCGCCGCGCTCCTTCACGCACGGCGGCGCGACCGGCACGCGCCTCTGGGTCGACCCGGAACGTGACCTGGTGTTCGTGTTCCTGACGAACCGATGGGGCGCCGATGATGGCCCGATGTTCGAGGTGCTGAAGGGCGTCTACGACGCGTGGGACGGGCAGCCCCCCGGCTAGTGCGCCGTGCTGGCAGTCAGGGGATGGCGCCTTCCTCGATCGCGAACGAGGCCAGGCGCTGACGACACGCATCCGCGAGTCGTCCGACCTGGCGCACGATCCAGGGATCCACGCGGCTCGTGTCCTCGATCGTGACCTCCGGCCCCTGCGGACCCTCCTCGAGCGTGATCCCGCTGCTGTTGCGGTAATCGGCCATCCAGTTCGCCTGGAGCTGGACCACTGCGGCGACGACCACCGCCCGCGAGAACGACCAGTCGACGTGGTCCGCGTTCAGGCGGTCGACGACGTCGCGCACCCGGACCGGAGCACCGCGCGGGATACGGGCCAGCAGGTGGACGACCCTGAGCTCGGCGAACGGGTCGCCAGCGTCGGCGTAGGTCGGCGGATACAGGTCCGCATCGGGCAGTTCGGGGAGATCTCGCAACAGCACGATGACGCGAGCCTAGCACCGGGTCGGCGCGCATTCACGCGGGCCGCTGGCCGGTCCCGGCGACCGCGCCACGGAGCGTCGGCGAGAAGGCGAAGAGCCCCGTGACCGCGAGGATCGCGCCCGCGATGATCAGGATCGTCATGCGGCCGCCGATGGCGTCGAGGAGGATCCCACCCGCGAACAGACCGATCGGCTGGAGCCCGAGCGAGATCGTCCGCGCCGTGCTGCCGACGCGACCGAGCAGTTCATCCGGTGGGATCGTGGCGCGCAGTGTGAGGTACGAGATCAGCACGACCGATCCGGTGACGCCGGCCGCGGCGCTCGCAGCCAGCTCCAGTGGCACGGTCCCCGCAGTCGCGAACGCGATCAGGGCGAGGCCGCTCGCGGCGTTCGCAACGAGCATGCCCGCCCCGAGCCGCGTAGCGGCGGATCGGCCGGCGAGGATGGCCCCGATGAAGTAGCCGACGCCGTACGCCGAGACGACGGTGCCCACCACGTCCGAGGACTGCCCGCGGTCGATGGCCAGATAGAAGATCACCGCTGGGACGAGCGGCGCGGACGCGATGCTCGCGACACCCCAGAAGGCGATGACCGTGCGAAGCGTGCGCTGTCCCGCGATGTAGCGGACGCCCTCGACGATGTCGCTGACGATGTGAGGCCGTTCCGCGTCGTCGCGCCGGTCGGCCTGTAGCCGCTTCCGCACGAGCGTGAGGGCGCCGGCGGAGAAGAGGAACGAGGCGGCGTCCAGCGCGATCGTGGGACCCGGGCCGACGACGTGGGAGAGGACACCCGCGATGGCCGGCCCGACGATGAAGGTCAGGCTGAAGAGCCCCTCCACGACGCCGGTGGCCCGGCCGATCTGCTCGCGGGCGACCAGGTTGGGGACCGCTGCCGTGAAGCCGGCCATGAAGATGACGCGGAGCAGGTTGATCGGCGCGGTCACGAGCAGGACGACGGCCATCGTGTCGATGCCGACGATGAACGACAGAGGGATCAGCGCGGTCAGGGCGGCACGCCCGAGATCCGCGTAGAGCATCATCCGGCGCCGGTCCCAGCGGTCTGCGAGCGCGCCGGCGGGAAGCCCGAAGAAGAGGTCGGGCAGCGTCGTCAGCACTCCGACGATCCCCATCGCGACACCCGAGCCGGTGAGCGCGATGACGAGCAGCGGGAGCGCGGTGAAGCTGATCGAGTCGCCGAACGCGGAGACACCCTGGCCGCCCAGGAACGTCCGGAAGTCGCGATTCCTCCAGAGGCTCGAAGGCGCTCCCTGCCGGGGAGCGCCGGGCTCGTTCGCCGTGTCGGGTCCGTGCGGCACTGCCCCTCCCATGGGTCCAGCGTATCTGTGGATCGGGGCCAACGGCCGGTATCCTCGGGCGGCCCCGACCAGCCGCGGCGCCGACCTTGGAGGACACCCGTCCGATGCTTCACCGGATCCGCCGCAAGTCCGCGCGCTGGCGGTTCCGTGCGGGCATCTACCGGACGTCCCTATCGGCGCGGCTCCGCCGATGCCACGTGGTGCACATGCTCCACATCGGGAAGACGGGCGGGACCGCGGTCAAGCACGCTCTTCGTTCGTGCCGCGCACCGCGAGACGTCCGGATAGTGATGCACGATCACAAGACCGCGCTTTCCGACCTCCCGCCGTGGGACGACGTCTTCTTCTTCCTGCGAGATCCGGTCTCCCGCTACGTGTCCGGGTTCAACAGCCGCCTGCGAGAGGGCCGGCCCCGATACGACAAGGCATGGACCGCCGACGAGCGGGACGCGTTCGAGCACTTCACGACACCCGATGAGCTTGCGGTCGCCATAGATGCGGACGACCCGGAGCTGCGGAAGGCCGCGCGGCGGGCGATGAGCCGGATCGGCCACGTCCGCTGGCACTACTCGCGCTGGCTCGGCGGCGCTCGACTGCTCCGGGCGAGACGGCGGCGGATAGTCCTGATCGGGCATCAGGAGACGCTCGCTGAGGACCTCGAGCGGCTCAAGGATCGGCTGGGCATTCCCGCAGACTGCCGGCTGCCCACCGATGAGGCCGAGGCACATCGTTCACCGACCGGCCTCTCGACGGAGCTGAGCGAGCGAGCGCTGAAGAATCTGCGAACGTGGTATCGGCAGGACTACGAGCTCATCCAGGCATGCCGCGACCTGGAGCGAGCAGCCGTGGATGCCTGATCTCATCGTGATCGGCGGCGGTCCGGCCGGCGTCTCCGCCGCGCTCCGCGGCCGCGAGCTGGGCGCCACCGTCAGCCTCGTCGAGCGAGGACCGATGGGCGGTGTGTGCACGAACGACGGCTGCGTTCCGACACGGGTCCTGGCGCACGCAGCCCGGCTTGTCCGGGACGGTCAGCAGGCCGGATCGTACGGCATCCGAGCCACTGAGCCCTCGATCGATCTTCCGCGCCTGATGGCCAGGACACGGCGGCTCGTCCGGGCCGTGCACTCGAGGAAGCGACTTCGCGAGCATCTCGACCGCGCCGGCGTAGAGGTCTTTCGTGGCAGCGCGCGGTTCGTCGATCCGGGACACGTCCGTGTCGGCCGCCGGACCATGGCCGCTCGCGCGTTCGTCATCGCCGCCGGAGGCCACCCGCGCCGACCGCCCTTCCCGGGCGCGGACCTCGCGCTCACCCACGATGAGGTCTTCGGGCTCGATCGCCTGCCCCGTTCGATGGTCATCGTGGGCGCCGCCGCGACCGGATGCCAGCTGGCCTCGGTCTTCGCGGCATTCGGGTCGCGCGTCCGGCTGCTGGAGATCGCTCCGCGGATCCTGCCCGCCGAGGACCTGCTCGTGGCCGAGACGCTCGCCGGCGCGCTCGCGGGTCACGGCGTGCGCATCGAGACGGGCATCGGTGGCATCGACGCGATCGATGCGAGGGGCGGGGGCGGTCGAAGGATCCGCTACCGGTCGGCGGGCGGCAAGACCACCAGCGTCAGGGCCGACGTGGCGGTCCTCGCCGTAGGGTGGCCCGGCAATGTCGACGCGCTCGGAACGGACGCCGCGGGAATCGTGGTCGAGCGAGGCTACGTGCGCGTCGACGAGGAGCTACGTACCTCGGCTCCGGGCATATTCGCGGCCGGTGACGTCACGGGCAGGATGATGCTCGTCCAGAGCGCCACGGTGGAGGGTCGCGTGGCGGCGGAGAATGCGGTCGGCGGCACGCACCTCGTCGCAACGCACGCCATCACCCCGCACGGCGGCTTCACCGACCCCGAGTACGGGAGCGTCGGCGTGTCCGAGGAACAGGCACGCAACAGCGGCCCGGTGTCCGTGGCGGTGGTCCCCTATCGCGATCTCGATCGGGCGCTCATCGACGGCCGGCCGGGTGGTGCATTCAAGCTAGTCGTCGACGCGCGCACCCGCCGGATCCTGGGCGCGCACGCGGTCGGGGAACAGGCGACAGAGGTCGTCCAGCTCGTGGCGGCCGCCATGGCCGCGTCAGCGCGCGTCGAGGACCTCGCGCAGCTTGAGCTCGCTTATCCCACGTTCACCGCGATCGCAGGACTGGCCGCCCGGCAGATCGTCCGGGAACTCGGCGTGGTCCGGCTCTCGCCAGCGTGGCGGACGCTCCTCGAGCCGCGCGCTGCCGAATGGGAGCGCGGCGGCGCGGGCTAGACCGGATCGAGCCTGAGCGTCGTTCCGAGCACGTCAGGATGGAGCATCGCGCGCAGGGCGGGATCGTCGGCGTACTTGCGCTCGAGCGTCGCACTGCACGCGGCGATCGACTCTTCGTCGCCGGCGGGGACCGCCTGGACCGGGACCCGCTCGCCGGCCACGATGAGGGTCCCGTGCGGCTCGGTGCGGATCTCGCGATACCAGCGACCACGCTCGCCGCGGTACGAGCGAACGTAGACCTTCGCGTCGTGGACGACGACCCAGACGATCGTGCGGTGCGGCTCCCCAGCCGCGGACCATGTCTCGATATCGACCTCCTCCTCACGGGCGATCCGCTCGAGGAGGTCGGCCTGGAGGCCCGCCGTCGGGGTGGGGTCGGTCACAGGTCGATCCTTTCTTGGCTGGTGCCGGGTGGGCCGCGGCGGACCGCGAGATACGAGCCAGGCGGCGCCTTCTCGAGCAGTGGCTGCAGTACTGCGATCATGGCGTCGGCATCCGGTCCCGCGAAGTGCATCCCGAAGGCACTGCGCTCCAGGTCGTTCGTGTCGAAGGTGCCGGCGCCGCTCGCGTCCATCGCGGCCATCAGCCGATCCTCCAGGGCGAACGTCGCCAGCTGCTCGCGATCGTTCTCGAAGGCCGGGTCGAACAGGCGGACCCAGACCGCGACCGAGTGGCGGGCATCCGGGGCCACACTCGCTTCCGGCTCTTTGGCGGGTGCGCCATCGAACAGGCGCCGCAGGAAACCCATGGCTCGACGCTAGCACGACCGCGATGCGCTCGGGTAGGCGACACTGGACGCTCGACCCACGGAGGAGGACCGATGCCCCGCTCACGATCCGACGACACGAGCCCAGGCGACGCGCGTCACCCCTACTCGGACCGCGGCGGCCCGGAGGCTCGCCACGCCGAGACTCACGACGTACGCCGCGAGGCGCTCACGAACCCCACCGGCCCCGAGCCCAGGGACGAGTCCTTCGATGCCGACCTGGCCGGCCCACAGGCCGACACCGCGGTCCCCGGCCACCCTGACGAGGGCATCCCGGCTGCCGACGACAAGCGGGTCGTGACACGCCTTGGCGATCGTCTCTCGTCCGACGAGCTCGCGCGACTGACCGTCCTCCAGGAAGGGACCCGGCTCGAGCAGGGCGGCGTCTACCTCGACCTCGACGACATGGCTCGCGGACCGTTCAAGGCGATCGGTGGCCAGGAAGCCGGGGCGCGGAACCGCTACGTCGCCAAGCGCGACGCTGACCACGAGCTGTGGCGGGGACTGGTCGGTGACCGTGAGCCGCAGGTGGAGCGCCCGGCCGGCGCCGATCAGGACTCGGGTTAGTGCGGACCGCGGTGGGTCAAAGAGCCTCGCGGTCGCGACGACCGGTGTTCGCGTAGCCAAGGCGCTCGTAGACCGGGTCCGCCCCGGATCGCCGCTGTGTGCGGTGCGATGCTGTGAACCTCCCGGACATCCGCTCGCCTCGCGGGCACGAACGGCGGTCTCCGGCCGGGGAGTGGCCATGCGCGCGCAGGGTGCGCGTCAGCGGCTGCTGCACCACGGAGCAGCGGACGAATGCCCGGGCCAGCGTCGCTCGGCCATATCGTGGCCCGGCCATCCAGCCGAGTGCGCAGGCCCTGAGCGTACGGCCGCGACGATACCTCGCGATGACCTCGCAATGACGGCTGGCACGCTCGCGCGGCGCGCCATGCGGGTCGGCCCGCGGGGTGGACCGTGGCCATTTCCAAGATAGTGGGCGTGGCATGAGCGTCTGGCCGGAGCGAGGCCCGGGCCCGACTCCCGCAGCGAGCGCTGCGCCCGCCCGAGACGAATGCCGACCACGGGCTGGATCCGAACCTCTCCAGCGCGGGGCGGTCCGATCGGCCATAGCGGCCTAGAGCAGCTCGCCGTGCGCTGACGCGGTCGGCTCGCCTTCCCGCGGTCGGGGCTCCTCACCAGGGCCGTACGAGCGGTCGCGCTGCTCCTCGGGGACCAGCGTCTCCGTATCGACGATGCCGGCATTCGTATCGGTCGCCGCCCGCTCGGTCGGGAGCATCGAGTCGTCGAGCTGCCCGCCGCCGTTACCGCCGGCCGCGAGGACGGGCAGGGTTCGCGCTTGACCCTCGATGGCTCCGACCCCGTACGGGACCCACTTGTCGGGTCGCTGGAGCCGGTGCGCGTCGACGTTGCCGCGGGAGTGGATCTCTTCGAAGCCCTTCGGCTCGATCCACATCCGCTCCCCCTGGAGCAGGCCGTGCACGCCCGACTGGCCGGGCTCGGGACGGGTCTGCTGGCACGATCGGCAGCTCTGTTTGTCGTGCTGGCGGTACTCGAGCGGCTCCTCGTACGTGGTGATGTACCCCTCGTAGTTGCGAAGCACGACCTTGTGGTCGGAGTAGCTGATGAGGTAGTTGGGCATCACCGGGATCTTGCCGCCGCCGCCAGGCGCGTCGATGACATAGGTCGGCACGGCGTAGCCGCTGGTATGTCCGCGCAGACCCTCGATGATCTCGAGGCCCTTCCCGACCGGCGTCCGGAAGTGGCCGGAGCCTTCGACCAGGTCACACTGGTAGAGGTAGTACGGCCGCACCCGATTCTCGACCAGCTTGTGGATGAGCTCGCGCTGGACGTTGACGCAGTCGTTGACGCCCGCCAGCAGGACCGACTGGTTGCCGACCGGCAGGCCCGCCCTGGTCAGCTTGTCGACGGCGCGCGAGACCTCGGGCGTGATCTCGCTGGCGTGGTTGAAGTGCAGATTGATCCACAGCGGGTGGTACTTCTCGAGCATCGCGCAGAGCTCGTCATCGACGCGCTGGGGAAGGAAGACCGGGACCCGTGAACCGATGCGCACGATCTCGATGTGCTGGATCTCCCGGAGCCCCCGCAGGATCGACTCGAAGAGCTTCGGAGCCAGCGTGAGGCCGTCGCCGCCGGAGATGAGGACGTCGCGGACCTGCGGGGTGCGACGGAGGTACTCCAGCTGCGCCTCGTGGTCCTTCCGGTTGAAGTTCTGGGTGGGGTCGCCCACGATCCGGGAGCGGGTGCAGTAGCGGCAGTAACTGGCGCATTGGGTGGTCACCAGCATGAGGACGCGGTCGGGGTAGCGGTGCACCAGCCCCGGCACGGGCGAGTGGCGGTCCTCCGCGAGAGAGTCCTCCATCATCGCGGTGAACGCCTGCTGCTCCCGACCGAGCGGGATGACCTGGCGCCGGATCGGGTCGTCAGGGTCGTGCGGATCGATGAGGCTGATGAAGTAGGGCGTGATGTCCACCCGGAACTTGTCCGGCGCCGAGAGGCCCTCGCGCTCCTCGTCGGTGAGGTCCAGGACCTCCTCGATCTCGTGCAGCTCGTTGACTCGGTTGCTTAGCTGCCAGCGCCAGTCGTCCCACTTCTCATCGGGCACGTCGGCCCACTTGGGCGCGCGGCGGCTGACCTGTGGCCGCCCGTCCGGTCCGAGCGCTTTCGCCGGGTCGCGACGGTTGACGAACGGCGCCTCGGAAGGTGGTGCCGCGGACGGTGTCAGGTCGTGTTCCACAGGACGGTCGATCTCCGCTGCCACGAGGGGCGATGCATAAAGCTTATGCAGACTGGATGGCGCCGGATGATACCGCACACTGGAAGAGGCACGAGCCCGGAACGGCAGGGTCGCTTTGGTAGACTCCGGCGCGATGGAGTGGTTGCAGCGGGCCGGCGCGGTCCTCGTCTTCGTGACGCTGGGCGTGGTCGTCGTTTCGCTCTTCGGCGGCTTCCAGACCGCCATCGCCCAGCCGGTCGCTCTCATCCTGGGCATCGCGATGGGCGCACTGATGGTCGCGATCTTCCTGAAGGTGGCGCTGGTCCCCGAGCGGCGGTATACCGGGTGGGTCCGCTCGATCACCAACCGCAACGCGCGCTACCTCTTCGGGCTGCTTCTCCTGCTGTGGATCGGCGCGATGGCGTTCCTGGCCAGCCTGAACCTTCCGGCCAACACGGTCGGGGCGCCGGCGCTGGTCGGGTTGTTCGCCGGGTTCTTCATCTTCATGGGTTTCATCTGGGCGGTCATCAGCGAGTGAGCGACGGTGGGAGTCGGCGGCAGCGCCCGTCACAGCCGGGCCAGGGACTCGTCGAATACGCGCTCATCGTCGCGCTGATCGCGATCATCGCGCTCGTGGCGCTCCTCTTCCTGGGGACCCAGATCAGCTCGATCCTCTCGACGATCGCCGCCCAGATCTGACGCGTCGCGTCAGGCGACGACCGTGATACGCGCGGCATGCCAACCCGTGGATCCCGACGGCAGCGGAGGGCGGCTCGCGCCATCCTGCGTCTGGCCAGCACCGTCGGTGGCCCGAACGACGAGACGACGCGAACCCTGTTCGGCGATCGTCACCGGCACGCGCCAACGCACCCAGGTGTGCTCGCCGAGGGGCGGCTCGGAGATGTCCTCCAGCTCGGCGTCGAGCCAGGTGGCGCCGTCGTCCGGGCTGAGCTCGACGCGCGCGATGCCGCGGTCGCCGCTGTAGGCGATGCCGAAGGCCGTGAAGGGCACACCGACGCGGACCGTGTCGCCGGCGCGTGGCAGGTCGATCCGCGACATCGTCCGTACGATCGCGTCGCGGTCCCAGCCCCGCTGCTCCCAGTAGCCCGCCTCGTCATGGTCGGCGAGTTGCAGGCGCGTCACCCATTTCGGCTGCTTCATGCCGAACCGGCCGGCGATCATGACGCGCGCCGGGTATCCATGCTCGGCGGTCAGCGGCGCGCCGCCCATCTCGTACGCGATCCAGGACAGCTCATCCAGCGCGACCTCAAGCGGGGTCGATTCGGTGTATCCGTCGGCCGCTTCCCAGAGCACGTGCGTGGCGCCTGGCTGGACGCCTGCCTCGGCGAGCAGCGTCGCGATCGGCACGCCGCGCCACTCCTGGTTGCCGATGAGATCGTCGCCCGCCTCGATCTGGAAGCTGATGCACTCGAGCGTTCGGTGGTCGCTGACGGAT
>JACCXQ010000049.1 GCA_013696945.1 Chloroflexota bacterium
CGACCTCCGTTGCGGCTTGCCACGCCACCCGGTCCGCGAGCGCGCGGCGGAGCGTGTCGAGCGACAGCAGCGCGCACTTCAGGCGGGCAGGGCTGATCTCGATGCCGAGCTCCTCGATGACGTCCGAAGCGCCGATCCGTACCACCTGGTCGAGCGACTTGCCCTTGACCTCGTCGGTGAGCATCGATGCAGAGGCCTGGCTGATGGCGCAGCCGCGCCCGGTGAATGCGACCTCCGCGACGGTGCCGTCCTCACCGATCCCGAGCATCAGCGTGATGCGGTCGCCGCACAGCGGGTTCGAGCCTTCATGCACGGCATCCGGCGCCGGCAGCGTACCGAAGTTGTGAGGGTGCCGGTAGTGCTCCAGGATCTCGTCCCGGTAGAGAGCGTCCAAATGACCGCCTACCGTGCCGCCGCGACGGCCTGGGAAGCGACCGCTGCCCGCGATCCGGGTCGCTCGAAGATCCTCTGGACCTTGCGGAGGCCGGCGGCGAGCCGATCGATGTGGTCACGGTCGCTGTAGACGTTGAAGCTCGCACGCGCCGTGGCGTCCTCACCCAGGCGTTCGTGGAGCGGCTGCGTGCAGTGGTGGCCGGCGCGGATGGCGATGGCTTCTCGGTCGAGCAGCGTGGCGACATCATGGGGATGGATGTCGGGCAGGTTGAAGGTGACGATGCCGGCCCGCTCGGTCGCGGAGCGCGGCCCCAGGATCCGGATGCCGGGCACCTCGCGCGGCAGCACCTCGAGCGCGTACTCCGTCAGGTCTCGCTCGTGCGCACGGACGTTGTCCATCCCGATCGCGGTGAGGTAGTCGATGGCTGCGCCCAACCCGATGGCAGCCGAGATGTCCGGCGTGCCTGCTTCGAACTTCCAGGGCACGTCATTGAAAGTGGTGCGTCGCAGGTGCACCTCGCGGATCATCTCCCCGCCGCCCATGAAGGGGGGCATCTCGTCGAGCAGCTCCTTCCGTGCCCAGAGGACGCCGGAACCGGTCGGCCCAAGGACCTTGTGCCCGGAGAACACGTAGAAGTCGCAGTCCAGATCCTGTACGTCGACGGGACCATGCGGCACGGCCTGCGCACCGTCGATGAGCACCAGCGCACCAACGTCGTGCGCCTTCGCGACCATCTCGCGGACGGGGTTGATGGTCCCGAGCCCGTTGGAGACCTGGGTGAACGCCACGAGTTTCGGCCGCGTCCGAAGGAGCACGTCGTAGCTCTCTTGGTTGAGGCGCCCCTGCTCATCGATCGCGACGAACTCGAGATCGGCGTCCTTCTCCTGGCTGAGCAGCTGCCACGGGACGAGGTTGGCATGATGCTCCAGCTCCGTCAGCAGGATCGTGTCGGCCTGGCGGATGTTCCGTCGTCCCCAGCTGTAGGCGACCAGGTTGATGGCCTCGGTCGCGTTGCGGACGAAGACGATCTCGTGGCTGTCGCGCGCATCTATGAAGCGCGCGGACTTGACGCGGGCCGCCTCGTAGGCGGCGGTCGCCTCTTCGCCTGTCGTGTAGATGCCGCGGTGCACGTTCGCCGTGTACCGGGCGTTGTAGCCGGTTACGGCATCGATCACGGTCCGGGGCTTGAGGGACGTCGATGCGCTGTCGAGGTATGCGAGCCGCCGGCCCGCGAAGTCCCGCTCGAAGATGGGGAAGTCGTGGCGGATGGTGATGGGATCGATCGGGCGAAAGCCGTCCATGTCAGTGCGCAGCGTCATCGGCGGGCTCGACGGCCTCCGCCTCGTCGCCAGCGTCCGCGGGCAGGCCCGCCGCGCGGAGGATCGGCGCATAACCTTCCTGCTCGAGCTGGAGCGCGAGATCGCGTCCGCCCGACCGGACGATCCGTCCGCCGGCAAGCACGTGGACGAAGTCGGGTGTGATGTAGTTCAGCAGGCGCTGGTAGTGCGTGATGAGGAGCACGCCGAGCTCTGGGCTGAGCTGTGCGTTGACGCCCTCGGCCACGATGCGGAGCGCGTCGATGTCGAGCCCCGAGTCGGTCTCGTCGAGGACCGCGAACTCCGGCTGGAGCACGGCCATCTGTAGCATCTCCAGGCGCTTCTTCTCGCCGCCCGAGAATCCCTCGTTGACGTAGCGCCCGGCGAACGCGTCTTCGAGGCGGAGCAGCGCCAGCTTCTCGCGGATGAGCCGGCGGAAATCGCCCATCGAGATGCCACCGCGCGTGGGATCTGACGGGTCGAAGTCGGAATCACCGCCGGTCAGGCCACGCCGTCTGGCGTTGAGAGCCGTCCTCAGGAAGCTTGCCACCGAGAGACCAGGGATGGCGGTCGGGTACTGGAACGCAAGGAAGAGGCCGAGGCGCGCGCGCTTGTCGGGCGAGAGCGCAAGGATGTCCATCCCCTTCCAGAGCACCGCGCCCTTCGTCACCAGGTATCCGGGATGGCCCATCAGCGCATAGGCGAGCGTCGTCTTGCCCGACCCGTTGCGGCCCATGATGGCGTGGACCTCGCCCTTGCGGACGGTCAGGTCGATGCCCTTCAGGATCTGGTGCGACGGGTCGGCGACCGGCACGACATGCAGGTCACGGATGACAAGCTCCTGCTCCTGGGGTGTCAACGACGGGGCATCGCTGCGCTCG
>JACCXQ010000051.1 GCA_013696945.1 Chloroflexota bacterium
GGGTGCGGCCGGCTCCAGTCCCAGGGCCACATGGACGATGGCTGCGCCCTCGAGAGCCAGGGATCGGTTCGCGGCCATGAGCGCGGGCCACCCGCCATCCGCCAGCCGTCCGACCACATCGATCGCAGTCCCGAGCGACAGCCAGGCCGTCGGGTCGGCCGTCCCGGTCCAGTCGAACTCGAGGAGGAACCTGCTGCGATCGACCCTGGGCGAGTTCGCACCATGGGAGATGACGAGCGGCTCGATCCGGTCCTGCCGGTCGCGGCGAACGTGGAGGAAGCCGCTCCCCTTCGGCGCGCAGAGCCACTTGTGCCCATTGCCAGCGTAGTACGCGGCACCGATCGCGTCGAGATCGAGCGGCAGCATGCCCGGTCCGTGCGCCCCGTCCACGAGGGTGTCGACGCCAGTCTCGGCGAGCCGGCGAACGATCTCCGCGATGGGGAGGACCAGCGCCGTCGCGCTCGTGACGTGGCTGATGACCGCGAGCCTCGTCCGGTGCGTGACCGCCCCTACGATCTTCGCCACGGCCTCATCGACAGATGCGAGCGGGAACGGCATGCGGGCGATCGTCATCCGTGCGCCGGTCCGTTCGGACACCCGCCGGATGGCGTTGAGGACCGCGTTGTACTCGTGATCCGTGGTCAGGATCTCGTCCCCTGGCCGGAGCACCTCCGCCAGGGACCGCAGGACGGTGTTGACGCCTGCCGTCGCGTTCGGCACGAACGCGAGGTCCTCCGGCCGCGCGCCCAGGAACGCCCCCAGCCGCGCGCGCGAATCGTCGAGCGCCGGCTCCAGGTCCGCGGCCAGGAACCGGACTGGGTCGCGCTCCATACGTTCGCGCCAGGCGGCCTGCGCCTCGAGCACCTCTCGCGGACACGCTCCGAACGACCCGTGATTCAGGAAGTCGAGGCCCGTTTCGAGGAGCCAGGGCTGCGCCGCGTCTTCCATCGGCGCTAGTCTGCGGCCTGTGTGTGGCCGCATGACCCAGCAGACCTCACCGTCGGACGTGGCGCGGATCTTCGACGCGGAGCTTCGCGACCCCGAGCCGGTCCCACCGCGTTTCAACTGCGCTCCGACCGATCCCCTGACCGTGGTCGTGGAGCGCGAGGATGGTCGTGTCGTGGAGCGGCATCGATGGGGCCTCATCCCGGCGTGGGCCGCCAGCCCGTCCGAAGGAAGCCGCCGGATCAATGCTCGGGCCGAGACGGTCGCCGAGAGCCCTGCGTTCCGGGTAGCGTTCCGCCGGCGCCGGTGCCTGGTCCCGGCGGACGGCTTCTACGAGTGGCAGCGCATCGATGGTCGACGTCAACCGTGGCACGTGCGTCGGTCGGACGGTGCGCCGATGGCCATGGCCGGTCTCTGGTCGCTGTGGCGCGATCCCGCAACGGGTGAGTGGGTGGCCTCGTGCGCGGTCGTCACGACGACACCGAACGACGTGGTCGCCGCGCTGCACGACCGGATGCCCGTGCTGCTGTCGGAGGAGGCGCGATCGATCTGGCTCGATCCGACCGAAACGTCGGCCGGGCTGCTCCGTGATCTGCTGGTGCCTTCGGACCCGGACGAGCTCGAGCTCTTCCCGGTCTCGAGCCTCGTCAACAGTGTCCGCAACGAGGGCGAGGAACTGATCGTGCCGCTGGCGGCGGAGGTTCCGCGAGCGGCGCCGCGCCAGGCGACCCTCTTCGGCTAAATGCCCTCGAAGAAGATGCCCGCGAGCAGGACCACGGTGGCGACGATGAACGCCCAGACACCGATGAGCTCGCCGCTGAAGCCCGCTACCGCTGGCAGCAGGTGGCCGAACGTGCCGAGCACGCCGACGATCACGAGGATGAGTGCCACGGCGATGGTGCCGAGGCGCGGAGCATGCTGGCCGCGACGTCCGAGCATCAGATGCCCGGGAGCAGGGAGCCGATGACGAGCAGCATCGGTGACGCGAACAGGCAGGCGTATGCGATCGTCCGGTCCGCGATCAGCTGGACGATGTCCCGCTCGATGCCTGTGGGCAACCCGAGCCCGGTGACGAGATCGCGGATCGTGGAGGGCTCGATGAGCGTCCCGGCGATCCCCACCGCGAGCAACGTGAGCGCGATCAGCACCGTGATCATGCGGGGCGGGTTGGGGCGTAGTGACATCGCGTGGAGTATATCGAGCACGAACGGCGGCGAGGC
>JACCXQ010000134.1 GCA_013696945.1 Chloroflexota bacterium
CTCTTCGCCCAGATGGTGCCACCGGAGAAGGTCGCCGCGATCATCGTCGAGCCGGTCATCGGAGAGGGCGGATATCTCGTTCCCGCGCCGCGATTCCTGCCTCGCCTGCGCGAGATCACCCGACGCCACGGCATCCTCCTCATCGCCGACGAGATCCAGACGGGCGTCGGCCGGACCGGGCGGTTCTGGGCGTGCGAGCACTGGGACGTGACCCCGGACATCCTGGTGTTCGCCAAGGGGATCGCGTCGGGGCTTCCCCTGTCCGGCCTCATCACGCGACGGGAACTGCTGGAGACGCTCCCGCCCGGCTCGCACGGGGGCACATACGGCGGCAACGTGATCGCCTGCGCAGCGGCCCTCGCCACGCTCGACGTCATCGAGGACGAGAGGCTGGTCGACAACGCGCGCGTTCGTGGCGACGAGCTGTTGAGGGGACTGCGAGTCGCCGCCACCGGCCGGCCATCGATCGGCGACGTCCGTGGGCTGGGACTGATGGCGGCCATCGAGTTCGTGCGCCCTGGCATCGGCGACGGGCGGGTCCCGGACCCGGACGCCGCCAAGCGCTTCCTGGCCGAGCTTCTCCAGCGCAAGATCGTGGCGCTCACGGCAGGCAGCTGGGGACAGGTCGTCCGCTTCATCCCGCCGCTCGTCATCACCGAAGACGAGATCCAGCTCGCGAGCGGGACCGTGGTCGAGTCATTCGATGCGATCGGCGCTTAGTCCCGCCGAAACGCGATCGGGCCACGCCCGGCTGGTGTCACACGGCGATGCCGGCCACGCCCAGGAGCGACGGCAGCACGGTGCCGAAGAGGTAGCCGGCACCTCCCGCCACCGCGGCAAGGACCAGGACCTCCAGCCCTGACGCCAACGCGGAGCGACGGGTCCAACGACTCTTGACGACGCCGATCCCGAACAGCACGGCGCCGGTGAGGATCGCCGCGACCGGCAGGGCGAGGCCCACGGGGAGGAACAGGAACGGGACGATGGGGACCAGGGCGCCCAGCCCGAACGCAGCGCCCATGAAGATCGCACCCTGGATGACGCCACCGTGAGCATCCTCGAACTGGATGCCCAGCTCTTTGCTGACCATCGTACGCAGGAGCACTTCGGGGTGGCGGGCCATGAGCGCGGCGACCTTGGCTGCGTCCTCGTCGCCCATGCCCTCCTCGGCAAGCATGAACCCGACCTCGGCCTCGGACTCGCCGGGACGCTCCTCGACCTCCTCGCGCTCGTTGGCGATCTGTGCGTCGAAGATCTCCCGCTGGCTCTTGGAGCCGATGTACTCCCCGGCGGCCATCGAGAAGACACCGGCCAGCGCGGAGGCGACCCCCGCGATGACGATCGGGAACGTCGCACCGGTGGCGCCCGCGACCGTGGCGACAACAGCGAGGGTCGAAACGAGGCCATCCTGCGCGCCGAATACGATCTCCCTGATCTCGCCGAGCCACGCGGCGGACTTCTTCTCCTCCGCTAGATGCTCCGAGAGCCACGCGTGGCGATATGCGGTGGCTGGTGCATCGAGGGCGGCTGGGCGTCCGTCGGTGGTGATATCCATGTCGTTCGTCCCTTGGACTGCGGGGGGCTTGTCGACAGTCTATGTGCCACACGAGCTGGGCGAAGAAGGCCGCTGCTTTTCGGACGTGGCGGCTCGCTGGTCACAGCACATGTGCGCTGAGGGCGACGTCATCTGCCCAGCAACTGCGCTGCCGGCGTAGACAGTGCGACCTCGAGGTCCAGCCCCTGCGCGCCGATCAGCAGCTTCCGGGACTCGACCACGCGGCCGAAGGCATCGAGCCCGGGCAGGCTCGGCTTGCGCCTCCCGCTGGCGACCTCGATCGCGAGCACGGTCGATCGGTCGGACAGCACGAAGTCGACCTCCCGATCGCCCTCTCGCCACCAGCTGACCTCGACGTCCCGCTCGGCCGTGTTCGCCAGGTGGGCTCCGACCGCCGTCTCGACCAGCCGGCCCCAGAAGTCGGGATCGGCCCGCGCGGTCGCAGGCCCGACGCCCGCCATCGCGCTCATCAGGCCGCTGTCGAGGACCAACAGCTTCGGGCTGGACCCGCGTTGGCGGACCTTCGATCCCGAGAATTTCTGCAGCCCCGCCAACAATCCGGCCGCGCGCAGCAGCTCGAGGTAGTGCGCGAGGGTGGTGGTGTTGCCCGCGTCCTGAAGCTGACCCACGAGTTTCTGGTAGGACACGATCTGGGCCGAATAGTCCGCACCCAGCCGGAAGAGCTGCCGGAGGAGCGCCGGCTTGTCCACGCGGGTCAGCAGCAGGATGTCGCGTGAGAGCGTGGTCTCGATGAGGGAGTCGAGCATGTAGGCTCGCCACCGCTCGATGTCGTCCACAAGGCTTGCGGCCCCCGGATAGCCACCGAAGAACAGGAACCGTTCGAGGCCCCACCCGAAGGCGGCTCGCATCTCCGCGAACGACCAGTGACCGAGGCGGATGACCTCGAACCGGCCGGCGAGGCTCTCGGATAGGCCGCGCTGGACCAGGAGCGGCGCTGAGTCCAGAACGACCACCCGCACGTCACGGCCGGCCGCGGTGTCCTGGTCCCAGAGGCGCTTCACGGCCTCCGACCAGGCGGGGATCTTCTGGACCTCATCCAGCACGAGCACGGCTGCCGTCCCCGCGTTCATGTCCGCATTCGCGTCCGCCAGGGTGCGCCCGACCTCCCACTGCGCCTCCAACCAGGACCGGTCCCGCAGGCCTGGATCGTCGGCGCTGACGAGGTGGACGGGCAGCTGCATATCTGCGACCACCTGGCGGATCAGGGTCGTCTTCCCCACCTGGCGCGGCCCAGCGACGACGTTGATGAAGCGTCGCGGCTCGAGGAGGCGGGATCGCAGCGTGGCGAAGGCCGCACGCCGGAAGGGGGGCAACCTGGGCGACTTACTCAACATGGTGAGTAGGATAACTCAGTGTCTTGAGTAAGGCACCGGAGGCTGTGCTGGGGTGCGGCGTGGCGGGGCGGCCGCGGGTAGGGGTAGGCGCCCCCCTTCGTCTACGCGGATCAGGGCATACGGCGGGCATAAGCGCCGGATGCCGCCCCCACTCGTCGTTCCAGCGCTACCTGACGTGCCCCCTGCAGTACGCGTTCCAGTACGTGTACCGCATCCTCGGCGACGAGACGAAGGGCCACTTCGAGTTCGGGACAGCGGTGCACAGTGCGTTCGAGGCGTTCGCCATCGCGCGACGCGACGCTCGGGCAGCCGGTGCGCCGGACCCGGGGTACGAAGTGCTGAAGTCGGGGTTCGACGCGCTCTGGCAGCCGACCGCCTACGGCGACGCGCAGCAGGCGGAGCACTACCTGACCCGCTCGGAGCCGGC
>JACCXQ010000202.1 GCA_013696945.1 Chloroflexota bacterium
GCTGTGCACGACCGGATCGGGTCGGCCGTGACGTGCGACCATCGCGCCAGATGCCCAGCTCGCTCGTCCACGTCGTCGGCGCCCGTCCCAACTTCATGAAAGCCGCGCCGGTGATCCGCGCACTTCGATCGCTCGGCGTCGAGCAGCGACTGCTCCACACCGGGCAGCACTACGACACGGCGCTCTCCGACGTCTTCTTCACGGACCTGGACCTGCCGCAGCCTGACATCAGCCTGGGCGTGGGGTCCGGGTCACACGCGGCTCAGACGGCGGCCATCATGGTCGCGCTCGAGGCGGTGCTCATCGGCGAGCCTGCGCCGCTGGTCGTGGTCTACGGCGACGTCAACTCGACCATCGCAGCGGCCATCGTGTGCGCCAAGCTGGGCATTCCGACGGCGCACGTCGAAGCAGGTCTCCGCTCCTTCGATCGCTCCATGCCGGAGGAGATAAACCGGCTGGTGACCGATGCGCTGGCCGAGCTGTTGTTCGTGACGAGTCCCGAGGGCATGGAGAACCTCGCCCGCGAAGGGGTCGGGGACGACCGTATGCACTTCGTGGGCAATCCGATGATCGATACGCTCCTGGTGCACCTCGATCGGTTCGACCCGCTCCCGGTGCGCGAAAGGCTCGGGTTGCCCGAGCGGTACGCCGTTGCCACGCTTCACCGGCCGACGAACGTGGACACGCCCGAGGCTGCGGGTCGACTTGTCGCTGCGCTCGGCCGGGCCGGCACGCGGCTGCAGATCGTCTTCCCGGTCCACCCGCGTGGCCGGCAGATGCTCGAGTCGGTCGGCCTGGGAGACCTGGCTTCGGTGCAGGTGGTCGAGCCGCTCGGATACATCGACTTCATCTCGCTGGTGCGAGGCTCGGCCGCCGTGATCACCGATTCCGGCGGGATCCAGGAAGAGACCACCATCCTGGGCGTCCCTTGCCTAACGCTGCGGGCGAACACGGAGCGGCCCATCACGATCACCCACGGGACCAATCGGCTCGTCAGTCCGGAGACGCTGACCGGAGCTTTGGACGACGCGCTCGGCGGCGCGCAGTCGTCGCCGGCGGTGGGTCCGCCGCTGTGGGACGGCCACGCCGGCGAGCGCATCGCGGCGGTCATCGCGGAGTGGCTGGGTCGCCGTGGGTCAGAACGCCGGCGGTCTCGTCGAGCTTCACCGTCGGCTGGCCGCTGAGGGGACGTGACCGTGCCCGAGACACCTGATGGCCGCCCACCGCGTTCGGTGGTCGTCCTCGTCAACAACCCGTTCGTGACCGATGCCAGGTCGTGGAAGATGGCCTCGACGTTGGCCGCGGACGGGTACGGCGTGACGGTCGTCGCGCGTGCCGAGGCGGGGCTACCGAGCCGGGTCACCGGTGAAGCGTTCGACATCGTCCGCCTCCGTCAGCCGACCCCCTTCGCCCGCCTGCCCAGCCCGCGACTCCCGCTCGGTGAGGAAGCGGTCCACGCAGCGGATCACGCGGACCGATCGAGCAGCCGGGCCGTTGTCGCCGCTCGTGGACGCGCGGCAGTCGCAGCGACATTGGGACGGGCGGTCCAGGCTGCCCGCTACCTCGTGTTGACGCGCCGATGGGCACGCGACATCGCCCGAGTCGTCCCCCCGACGGACGTGTGGCAGGCGGAGCAGATGGTGACCCTGCCGCTAGCGCTCGAGCTGCGGCGGCGGCTGGGGGGCCTGGTCGTCTACGACTCCCACGACCTCGACGTCCAGAGTGCTCGTTTCGCCAGGCTGCCCGGGCCATGGCGGCGGCTCCTGGCCCGCAGCGAGCGGAGGTGGGCGCGCAGCGCGGACGGGCTGATCTCTGCCAACTCCGGGTACGCAAAGGTGCTCGAGCGGGAATGGGGACGTGCGCCGACGGTCATCTGGAACGGGCCGCCGCCGTTCGATCCGGGCGAGCGCCCGGAGCGCCGATGGCACCGCCGGCTCGGCCTCGATGCCGACGCGAAGGTCGTGCTCTTCCTGGGCCTCGTGATGCCCGGTCGCGGGATCGCCGAGCTCTGTCGCGCCATGGCGTGGGTGCCGGGCGCGGTCTTGGCCGTCGCGGGCTACGGGAGCGACTACGAGCGCTATCGCGAAGCGGCGGCTGCGCTCCCGCACGCCGATCGCATCTACTTCCCGGGCAGCGTCCCCCATCGTGAGATCCTGCCGCTCGTCGCTGCGGCCGACGTGTCGGCCATGCCGGTCCAGGGCGATACCCTGAATCACCGGCTGAATGTGCCGACCAAGCTCTTCGATGCGATGGCCGCCGGCGTGCCGGTCGTGGCAAGCGACCTTCCGGGCATGGCGCCCATCGTGCGGGCGACCGGCTGCGGGCAGCTGTGCGACCCCGACGACCCTGCTGACATCGCACGGGCCATCCGGTCGATCCTCGAGGCGACGCCGGAGCGGCGAGCGGAGTATCGCAAGGCATGCCTGGCGGCGGCGCGGGGACCCTACGGCTGGGAGGCCCAGGCGGCGACCCTGCGCGGACTGTACGCGCGACTACGCCTCCGCGACTGAGCGGACGTCGCGATCCAGCACCATCCCTGTCGCTTCGACCGCGACATAGTAGGCTCGTCACCGACCCATCCGCACCGGCCCGGGAGCCGTCAGCCGTTCCCCTGACCCACCCCGGGGCGATGGCCAGTGCTGAGGGACCCACGTGACGTTGCTTGACAAGGTGCGCAACCGGACTGCCCGGGTGCGCCAGCACCGGTGGCGCATGCGGCCGTACCGCAGCGCGGAGCGACACATCGTGGTCGGTGGTTCGGCGCGAAGCGGGACCACGCTCTTCCGCCGGATCCTCGACACGCACCCCGAGATCTGCTGTGGGCCGGAGATGAACCTCTTCCTGCCCGCGCGCTTCCAGCTCGATCCCCTGGCCACGCTGTCGGGGATCCCCCCGGACGAGCTCAGGTCGATGTTCCGATCGAGCCCTTCCCAGGGCGCGCTCATCGATGCGTTCGCGACGAGATATCGGGCGCTCCGCGAGAAGTCGCGGTGGGCGGAGAAGACCCCGCTCAACGTCCGTCACTTCGGGTGGGTCCTGGAGCGCTTCCCCGCGGCGCGGCTGGTGCACATGGTGCGCGACGGAAGGGACGTCATCTGCTCGGCGGCGCAGCATCCCGATCGCCGATGGGTGGACGGCAGGTGGGTCTGGGAACTGCATCGGCGCCCGTTGGAGGACTACGCACGCACGTGGGTAGCTGACACCGGGGCGGGGATGCGCTTCCGCGGCGACGCCCGGTACCACGAAGTGCGCTACGAAGACCTGGTGACCTCTCCCGAGCCGACCCTTCGGCGCCTGAGCGAGTTCCTCGAGGTGCCGTTCGACCCGCGGCTGCTGGAGAGCGAGCGAGCCGGATCAGAGCAGGCGGCCGTGCCGTCACCCGACCGGGGGCCGATCTTCAGCAGCTCCATCGGGCGTTGGCGCCATGATCTCGATCCTGCGGCCCTTGCGAGGGTCCTTGCCATCTGTGGGGATCGCCTCGCCGAGCTCGGCTACGACAGCTGACGAGAGGCGGGCGAACGGTCACTCGGAGTAGCCGACCTCGCGGAGCCGCCCCCCCAGCAACGACCCGAGCCAGCGTCGAGCCGGGCCCCCGATGCGGTCCTCCCAGCGCTCCGCCGCGCCGGCGTCGAAGCCGCGCTCGCCACGACGACTTCCCTTCGAGACCACCTTCTGCGCGAGGATCTCTTCTTCCCACTCGAGGCCAAGGAAGTCGAGCAACCCCTCCAACGTGCTCCGCGGGTCCCGGACGAGGTCCTCGAACCGCACCAGTCGGTATCGGTCGGGGTACCTGTGGACCAGCGTACGGTGGCGTCCGACGGCCTCGGCCCAGGTGAGAGCGACCTGGTTGAGCAGGAAAGCGCGGAAGAGGAACGGCACGCGGACCAGCTGGCGGTATGGGACGGTGACGGCGCGCTCCGTGCGGCGTCGCAGCTCCGAGACGTAGATCGCGCGCGGGTCGCGCAACATGTGGATCACGCGCGCGTCCGGGTACCAATCCAGGAGCGTCTCCACGTAGCCGAGATGGGCCGGCGTCTTCTCACCGATGAGGGGCTTCCCCTTCACATCGGCGTACGTCCTCATGATCGCGGTGAAGACGCCGCGATCCGACCGATCCGAGGCGAGGAGCCTTGCCTCGAAGTCGTCCCGCGACACCGTTCGCATGAGCCAACGCCAGTACGGGCTGATCTCGCGCAGGCGGGAACGGCGCTGGAACTCGCCTGACCAGACCAGGTCCACCAGCTGGCGGACATTCGCGTCGTCGCGCAGGTCCCCGACCCGCCGGAAGTAGTGTCGCGCGCCCTCCCGAGCGACGAGGTGGCCCAGGTAGTGATTCTCCATCGCCACGGCGAGGCGGGAGTGGCTGTCCAGCGTCCGCTGCATCAGCGTCGTTCCGCTGCGGCTCACCCCGACGATGAAGACGGCCTCCGGCTCGCCAGGGCGTCGAGGATCCGACGGTCGATCGTCGCTGATCGCCATCAGGGTCGCGCCAGGGGTTCCCGTTCGTCCTCAGGGGCGATGGCCGGGATCTGCCGGCCGGTGCGCTCGGCCTCGCGGACCAGCTGCTTGGGTCGCCCTCGGACCGCGATGCGACCCGACCTCATGCCCTCGAGGACCTCCCGATACTTCTGCTTGCGGTGCTCGGAGTGCTCCATATGCGTCGCCACGACTTCATCCGGCTTCCCGTCAGCCACGATGCTGCCGCGCTCGAGGAGGATCGCGCGGTTGCAGAACTCGGTGATCCAGCTCATGTCGTGGCTCACCAGGACGACTGCCTTTGCCGCGCCGAGCACATCGGCGATGCGCTGGTGGCTCTTCTCGCGGAATGCCTCGTCGCCAGTCTGGAGGACCTCGTCGAGCAACAGGATGTCCGGGTCGACCGCGGTCGCGATCGAGAAACCGAGCTTCGCGCGCATCCCGGACGAATAGGTCCGCAGCGGCGCGTCGATGAATGCCCCGATATCGGCGAAGTCGACGATCGACTCCTGGCGCTCCTCCATGACCTTGTGATCGATGCCCATCAGCGCGCCCGCGAGCATGATGTTCTCGCGACCCGAGAGCTCCTGGTCGAAGCCGGCCTGGAGGTGAAGCAGGGTCGAGACGTGGCCGTTCACCTCGACGATGCCCTCGGAGGGCATGATGATCCCGGCCAGGACCTGGAGCAGCGTCGACTTGCCGGCGCCGTTCGGACCGATGATGCCCACCGACTCGCCCGGGGCCACGGTGATCGACAGGCCGCGCAGCGCCCAGAACGACTTCTCACCGCGGTTTCGCTTCAGCAGCCGTGCGAACGAGCGGCGGATGCTCGTCTTCTTCGTGAAGCGAAGGCTGTAGCGGACCCCCAGGTCGCGTGTCTGGATGGCGAATCCGCTCGGCACGGCGTTACAGCACCTTCGCGAAGGCTGGCTCGAGCCGCTTGAAGATGATCGTGCCCAGGATCAGCAGGCCGATCGAGAGCAGGAGGAGCATTCCCAGCGCGATCAGGTCGGGCGACTGGCCCGGGGTGAAGCCGTCGCCGGCCTCGTTGACACGGCCATAGATGACATCGCGGTAGGCGGTCAGCAGCACGGCGAACGGGTTGGCACGGAGGAGGCTGACGCCTGCCTCGCCCAGCGCCTCCTCGATCGCGCCGAATCGGCCCGCGCTCGAGTCGAATGACCAGATGGCCGGCGAGAGGAAGAACCAGAGCCGTATCAGATGGCCGCTCAGGATGCCCACATCGCGGTAGAACACGTTGATCGCCGACACGAGGAGCGCCAGCCCGAGAGTGAACACGAACTGCACCGCGGCGATGACCGGCAACCACAGCACGTTGATCGTCGCGTGGGCCGGGAAGAAGACCGCGAGCATGAGCAGCACGATGACGAACCCGAACGCCAGGTTGAGAACCTCCGCCGCGACTGCCGACACGGGGAGCACGACCTTCGGGAACTGGACCTGCTTGATCAATCGCTCCTGGCGAACGACGGAGCTCACCGCGTCGTTGATGCTGCTCGCGAACCACTTCCAGGGCAGGATCGCGGCGAAGAGGAAGAGTGGGAAGTCCGGCGTGGAGCGACGGAGGATGACGCTCAACAGGATCAGGTAGACGGTCATCTGGAGGAGCGGGTCCAGGACCCACCAGACATTCCCCAACAGCGTGTCGGAACCCTTGCGACGGATATCAGCGCTGATGAGGTGGCGGATCAGCCGCCGGCGACCGAAGGTCTCGGCGAGCGCCTCCCGGATCAGTCCGAGCGCACCGGGACGCACGGCGCTGCTTCGAAACGAGGACGGCGCCTCGGTGGCGATCTGCATGGGGAGGGTCACGTTAGCACGTCGCCCGGCCCGAGCCGGGCGCGGCGGATATCCCCTGCGGAGCCGGCCGCTAGCATCTACCTGATGCCCGGACCGGACGGCCCCGCTACCGACCCACCACCGCCGGTGCCCGTCCCGGCTGCTCCGGCCGTCGGGTCGGAGCGACGCGATGGGCGGCCTCCGATCTTCATCGTCGGGCTCCCGCGATCGGGCACCACGATGCTGGCCACCATGCTGGACGCGCATCACGCGATCGAGTGCGGTCCCGAGACCTTCTTCTTCGCCCGGCTGCCGCGCGATCCTGCCCGACTGCTCGCACCCGGTGCCTGGCCCGAACCGGCGGTCGACTACATCTGCTCGCTGCGGCTGCGAGACTCCCCCATCCATCAGCTCTACGGCCGGACCCCGAGCCAAGTCCGCGAGGCACTCGCCGCACGTCCTCCATCGCTCGCGGCGATGCTCGAGTCGCTGACAGCCGCACGAGCCGATGCGGCCGGAAAGCAGCGCTGGGCCGAGAAGACACCGCGACACATGGCGCGCGTGCCGCTGATCCGCCAGACGTTCCCGGACGCCGCGATCGTGCGAGTCGTACGCGACCCGCGCGCGGCAGCCCTGTCGATGACGCGTGTCCCGTTCGCGAGCGATTCGCTGCTCGTGAACCTGTACTCGATCGAACGAGCGGACGCAGCCGCGGAGCCGCATCTGCGCCAGGACCGATGGCTACTGACCGTCCGCTTCGAGGACCTCGTGCGCGACCCGACGGAGGAGCTGCGCCGCGTGTGCGACTTCGTGGGCGAGCCGTTCGACGAGCGGATGCTCAGCGAGCGGGACGCCACGGCGCTCACGGCCGGCCACGAGTGGTGGAAGCAGAAGGCGTCGGAGGCGCCGGATACGTCGCGCGTCGAAGCGTGGAAGACCGAGATGAGCGCGGACGACCAGCGAGCGGCGGCGGTCATCTGCCACGACATGCTGGTGCGGCACGGATATCCGGGTGCCGTCGAACCACGGGCGACCGTCATCGTGGAGCCGGATGGGTTCGTGGCCCGCCACGAAGATGCCGCACGGCGGCTGGCCCTGGCCGGGGTGGTGGTCGCACGCCGTGGCGCTGGCGGGCGCGGCCCCGGTCGTAGC
>JACCXQ010000154.1 GCA_013696945.1 Chloroflexota bacterium
ACCCACGCCCGACGAGTACGGCATGAAAGGCACGCCGGCCACAGAGCTCAGCGCCGCTGTGCCGCATGTCGCCGACGCGGAAGACGTCGCGGACGCACATGCCGAGGCCGGGCACGCCGACCACCACGCCGCGGACCCGCTCGGGCCGATCGACTGGCGGGCGTGGGGGATGAGCCTGGTCGGCGTGCTGGTGGCCCTCGGTGTCGTAGTGGCGCTCGCCCTGCCCACGCTTCGGCTGTGACGGGGGCGGCTGCCGACGTGTCGGCGGCGGCAGCGGCGAGCTTGGCGGTCCCTCCGGCGATCGAGACGCACGACCTCGTCAAGCGCTACGGCGGCATCACAGCGCTCGACGGCCTCTCGATGCGCGTGGAGCGTGGCGAGGTCTTCGGGTTCCTGGGGCCGAATGGCGCCGGGAAGACCACCGCGGTCAAGCTCTGCCTGGGGATGGCACGACCGACCGCCGGCTCGGGCCAGGTGCTCGGTGCACCGCTCGGCGACATCGAGGCTCGGCGAGCGATCGGCTACCTGCCGGAGCTCTTCCGGTACCAGCAATGGCTGTCGGCGGCCGAGGTGCTCCGCGTGCACTGCGAGCTCGCCGGTCTTGCGCGACGCGAGTGGCCGGCCACGGTCGAGCGCACGCTCGAACAGGTCGGGCTCACCGAACGAGCCGCGGACCGCGTCGGGACCTTCTCCAAGGGCATGCAGCAGCGGCTGGGGCTCGGCGTGGCGCTGATCGGACGGCCGCAGCTCGTCTTCCTCGATGAGCCCACGTCCGCGCTCGACCCGGTCGGGCGCCTCGACGTGCGTCGGATCATCGGCGAGCTGCGCTCGGAGGGCGTGACCGTCTTCCTGAACTCGCACCTCCTCACGGAAGTGGAACGCGTCTGCGACCGCGTCGCGATCGTCGACCGGGGACGCGTGCTCGCGCAGCTCCGGCTCGCCGACCTGACATCTGATCGGACCGTCCGCATCCGCGTGAGCGGCCTCGCCGAGGCCGACGTGCCGGGGCACGCGTCGCCCGACGGGAACGATTGGCGTGTCGTAGAGGACGTGGCACCCGACGACGTCCCGGCAATGGTGGCCGATCTCGTGCGGCGCGGCGGGCAGGTCCACGCCGTCGTGCCAGGCGCCGTGTCGCTGGAGGAGCGCTTCATCGGGCTGCTCGGGTCGGGCGGCTGATGCTCACGATCATGCGGCTCTCGATCATCGAGCAGATGCGGCGGCGAGTCCTGCGCGTCCTGGCCGTCCTGACGGTGATCATCGTGCTCATCACCGCGTGGGGCTTCGACCAGCTCATCATCAGCAGCCGGCGCTTCATGGACGACGTCCCTCTCGAGGTCATCGAGTCCAGCCTCAGCCAGGTCCTCGTGTTCGTGATGTTCATGTTCAGCTTCGTCCTGGCGATGGTGGCGGCATCGCTGGGAGCTCCGGCAATCTCCGGCGAGGTCGAATCGGGCCAGGCGCTCGCGCTGTTCGCGCGGCCGCTCTCGCCGACCCGCTTCGTCGTCGGGCGCTGGATGGGGCTCGCCGCGGTGGTCGGCGCCTACGCGCTGGTCTCGGGTGGGCTGGAGCTGCTCACGGTGGCGGTGGTGACCGGGTTCGTGCCCCGGTCACCGATCGGCGCGATGGGCTACTTGGCCGCCCAGGGCGTTGTCATCCTCACGTTGAGCGTCGTCCTGAGCACGCGACTCCCGGCCGTCGCGAGCGGTGCGATCGGGATCGTGCTGTTCGGGATCACCTGGGTCGTCGGGATCATGGGCTCGGCTGGCCGGCTGCTGGGCAGCACCGCCCTGAGCGACCTCTCGCGCGTCCTGCGGTTCGTCTTCCCGTCAGACGCCCTTTGGCGCGTGGCCGCCGACAACGCCGCACCGCCGCCACGCTCCCTCTTCGACGACCCGTTCGCGTTCCAAGCCACCACGAACCCCTTCGCCAGCGGCGGACCGAGCGACCCCGGCTACCTGCTCTACGTATGCGTCTGGATCGTGGCGATGCTGGCTCTCGCGGCCTTCTCGTTGTCACGCCGGGAGCTGTAGCCCTACGCCTCCTCGGGTGACAGGAGGTTGCCCGACAGGACCTGGCGGTTGACTCGAGCGAGCGCGGCTTCGATCTCGTGGAGGTGGCCGCCCACCTCGGCAGTCAGGGCTCCAGCGAACCGCTCATCGCCGACCGACGGCAGGTTGACGAGGACGTTGGTCGCGGCGCCCTTGGCGGCGGCGTGCGTAAGGAGCGCGGCGACATCGAGGTCGCTTGCCGCGTTGAGGTTGCTCCTCCCGGCCAGCGACTCGATCTCGCGGATCAACCAGTGGCACTCGCGCACCACGAGCAGCGGCACCTCCGAAGCCGTCCGTGCCGCGTCCTGCGTGCGTGTCTCACGCTCGGCCCGCTCATCATCGGTCTCGCGTGGAAGCTTCAGCGCCTCGGCGAAGGCCGCGTACGCCTGTGCGTCCTCATCCGCGAACTCCAGGAAGCGGGTCCGTGCCCGCTCGGCGAACTCCATCGCCCGGGCGTGCGTCTCCGAGTAGGCCTCGTAGCGGGGCCGGTCCCCGGATAGCCGCGCGACCATGACCACCAGGCTCGCGGCCAGGCTCGCGGCGACTGCCGAGGCACTCCCCCCGCCGGGCACCGGGTCCGCTGATGCGAGGCGCTCCGAGAATGCGGCCAGCGTCAGCCCACTGAAGGGCTCGGGTGTCACGGACATCCGTTCGATTGTCGCACGTCCATGCCGGCCCGAGCCGTCGCGAGAAAGCCCGTCAGGCCGCCGCCATGAGCTCGGTAGGGTCCGGGTCGAGCCCCTCCACGAGCCAGCGCCGGGTGCGGTGCTGGAAAGCGAGCCTGATCCGCGCGCCGGGAGTCCTGACCTCGAAGACGGTCCTAGGCCCGACCGCGATCGGATAGGCAGCGGATTCGTCGCGGACACGCTCGATGCGGACGATCGGCATCAGATCGGCGCCCATGCGCACCGACCGCGGACGACCCGTGAATGGATCGCAACCGACCGCGATCTCGGTCGGCGTCACTCGGACCATCGCCATCTCCCATCTCCTTTCGAGTGGGTGCATGCTCTCCGGTCCCCTGGGGCACCTCGGCGGCGAGAGAACATCTGTTCTGTATCGCAACGAACCGTAATCGAACGGATGTTCGGTGTCAAGCGGTTCGCTGCGTCGATGCCCGAAGATTCCCGGCGCCCCGTGCCAGCTAGCGTGGCACGGCGATGGTCACGGCTCGTGCTGGACCGGCTCTCTGACTACGCCGTCGTCCGGCGTCCTCTCGACGGATCTGCGCCCGACCCTCGGAGCCTCCGGCGCATCACGATGGTCACGCTCGAACGGCTCGGCCACCCCGCTCCGAAGCAGCCGTGCACGAGTGATCGAGCGTGGGCCGAAGCGGTCGCGGATCCGATCCGCCGCCGTCACCACACGACGACGGCGCTCGTCCTCGATACCGAACAGCGAGAGCTGCTCGCGCTCGGTCAGGTGCGTCGCCGCGACGCCGAGGAGCCTCACCTTCATCCCGCGGACCTCGGGATGCGTGAGCGCCACCGCGACGCGCCAGATCGGCTCGGTCAGGTCGGTCGGCTGCGGCAGCGTCCGTTGGCGCGTGATCGTCACGAACTCGGTGTCTCGGATCTTCACGGCGACCGTGCCCGCCTTGACCCCACCAGCGCGGAGCCGTCCGGCGACACCTTCGGACAGCGCGAGCAGGGTGCGCTCGAGGATCTCCCAGTCGGCCGTGTCGACGTCGAACGTGTGCTCGTGGCTGACCGACTTGGCGGCCGCCCCATCGCCGACCACGGATGGGTCGAGGCCTCGCGCTCGAGCAGCCAGCACCGGCCCCTGGCTCCCGAACCGTCGCGTCAGGATGTCCTGGGGAAGCTGCGCGAGGTCCCCGATCGTGACGACCTGGTAGTCGGCGAGCGCGCGCCGAGTGCTCGCACCAACGCCCCACAGACGCTCGATGGGCAGCGGCGCGAGGAAGTCGGCCTCGGTGCCCGGCTCGACCACGACCAG
>JACCXQ010000204.1 GCA_013696945.1 Chloroflexota bacterium
CTTCGGCGCTCCGGACGCCGGCTCCCACGGTCGGTCTCCGTGAGACGCGAGCCGCATTCGTCTAGAGGCCCAGGACACCGCCCTCTCAAGGCGGAGATCACCGGTTCGAATCCGGTATGCGGTACCACCTTTTCACCACGCGCGAGGCGGATCCACGCTCGGCGATGGCGTTCGTCGGCCGCGGCGCTCAGCCCAGGGTCGCCTCGTACGCGGCGAGACGATCAGCCAGCTTGCGATGCAGCGGTGCGAGCCAGTCTGGCTGTTGATCGTCGGGGGAAAGGTCGAGGGCACGAAGCACACGGGCATGCCGTAGCAGCTCAGCCAGACGCACGAAGTCGGGGGCCGCGCCCTGCCACATCGGACCAGGATCGCGCACGGTCTCGTAGCCGGCGAGGAACTCGCGGTAGGACGGATCGGACGCGTCGAACCTTCCGTCGAACAGTTCGCCCAGGGCAAAGACCACATCGGCCTCGTACCAGTAGCGCGCACAGTCATCGAAGTCGAGCACGCCGATCTCTCCGTCGCGCCAGACGAGATTGTCGAGCTCGAAATCGAAATGGATCAGGCCGATGGAGTCGGCATCGTCCGGCAACGCTTCCAGGACTGTCGAGACGGCGGAAAGCTCGCGCCGCATGGCTCGCGCATCGGCCGGGATGTGCCGGGCAGCGATGGCGAGGTCGTCGCGCCAAGTGCGCCGTCGTCCGATGAGGTCATCCGGGAGCTGCCGCATCGCCACATGGAGGCGTCCGAGGGCCGCGCCCCAAGCACGAAATCTTGCGGCCTCAAGCTCGTCGATCTCGAGCGTCGAACCCTCGAGCGCAGGAAGCACGACGGCGTGGAAGGTGCCAAGGTTCGTCTCCACCGTCTCCACCAGCCGTCCGGCCCCCGAGCGAACCGGCGAGGCGACCTTCAGCCCGCTGGCGGCCAGCGATCGCACGACGTCCATCTCTGCGACGACATCCTCTCGACGGCGCTCAGCACCGTCGGCGAAGCGCAGGAAGTGCCCTGTTCCGGATGACTGGAATCGGTAAAGGAAGTTGGTGCTGGATCGGAAGAAGCGCTCGCTTCCGGGGTCATGAGCCCACCTGCCCAGGATCTCCTGCGCCAGCCACGAACGACCCTCGGGATCGGCGGTCGCATCCACGCGGAGCATCGTGCTCAACCGCATCATGACCGTGAGTCTCACACACTCGCGCCGCTGGTCGCGGCTCGTCGCCACGGGAGGACTCCAAGCCTGCCTCGCTGGCTAGACGATCCGCTCGACTTCGACCTCGACTGCGTCGCCCACCTGGACCCCGGCTGCGTCGAGCATCGTCCGGCTGACGGTGAGGGCGAGGATGCCGCCACCGGCAGGCATCGTGTTGGAGTCGAACGGCGTTCCGTTCAGGGAACCACTGACCTTCATCTGTCGGAGCCCACCGAGCGTGTCGGCGGCATCAGACGAGATGTCGATGACCGCGAGGCCAGCGGCGCGCTCGGGTCGCCAGTACCGGATCACTCCCCGGAACTTCGGCCGATCAGCCATGGCTCAGCCTGTCACGTGCGTCGGCATCCTGACGCCCCCCAACGCCGCCGTGGGCTGGGATGCCCGCGCAGTGTAGGCGGCAGCGAAAACGCCCACCGGCGCACGTCACGCGGCTCTATCGCGGCTGGGTCGGCCGAGCGGCGGCGAACCTCCAGGTCCGACCTTCGATGTCGAGCGCCGTGTATGACTCGAACCCGTGGGTCGTGATGCCCTCGACGATCATGGCGCCATTGTCCCGGGCGCGCGCGAGGTGCGCCGCGACGTCGTCGACGAACACCCATGGCACGTGGGTGAGCTGCTTGTTATCTGCGGGCGGGCCGTCCAGCTTGTCGATCATGAGTGAGCAGTTCCCAACGTGGAACTCGATCCAGGGATCCCCGTAGTCGTCTTCGGGGGGCGGATCCTCTCCGGGTAGGGCGGTCGGTGATTCGAAGCCGAATGCTGCCGCCAGCCACCGGGCGGCTGCCAGGGGTCGCGCGTAGTGCAGTGTCAATGCGAAGCGGGCAAGGTCGTGGAGCTCGTGCGGGGTCTTGTCCCGCCTGGCGACCCACGCCCCGAACCACGGAGGCGTCACGCGGATGAAGGACGTGCCGCCCTTGTCCACGCCGCCTTCCGGGATGGTGGCCTTCAGACGGACGATCGTGCCGTCGTCGGTCGGGTCGAATCGCACATCGATCCGCACATCGTCGAGCGAGCTCTGCCAGGCAAGATGCTTGCCCGGCTCCCAGGTAGTGATTCGCGCAAGCTCGAGACCTTCACCACTGTCCTGATCGTAGACCTCGAGGAGCCGGCCGCCGACACCTGGCTCACACCGCATCGCAACAAGCTTGCCGGCGCCGTAGCTGTTGATCGGCCCGCGGACCCACCATAGGTCGAGCTCGTCGGTGAATGCGGTGAACGCCGTCGCGGGGTCGACTCGTACCTCCACCTCTGACGACGTGGACCGGTCGTCGCTCATCTCGTGCCTCTCCGTTCGACGTGCCGCTTGAAGGAGGCCAGTTGTTCGTCCCCATGCGCCTGGAGCTGGTCGAGCCACGTCTGCACCGCGACGATCGACTCCGGTCGGAGCCGGAACACTCGCGCGCGGGCGTCCTCGGGTGGACGTTCGTCGGCGACGATCCCCGCCTCGAGCAGCACGCGCAGGTGTCGACTCATCGTAGGTGCAGAGGTGCCTGATGCCGACGCCAGCTCGCCCGCACGCCGCGGCCCGGCACTGAGGATCTGCACGACCTGCTGTCGCGTCGGGTCGGCCAGGGCCCCGAGCAGGAGAGAGACGTCACCGATCGTCACGCCCACAGTGCTCATGCCGACAATAGTTGTGCCAGTACGCAACGGTTGTCAAGTGGTATTGGCGATGCAGGTCCCATTGCAGGATGCCGCGATCGACGATTAGTGTTACGAGACGCATCTCCCGACGCCCCCGGACCGCGCCCCGGGGGCGTCCCTGTTTGCCGGACCGCCGCGGCGACGTTCTAGACTCGCGCCCGTGAGTGCTCCGCCAACCATCCCTCGGCGCCGCTACGTCGTCCTCGCCGAGGGCGCGTTCGGCGAGCTGGCCTCGAAGACAGCGATGGGCGTCATCCGCTACGGCCCCGACCCGGTCGTCGCCGTGCTCGACTCGACGCGGGCTGGCCGCAACGTCCGCGAGTGGCTCGGCGATCGTTACGACATCCCGGTCGTGGCGACGCTCGAGGAGGCACTCGAGCGAGGGCCGACGGCGCTTCTCATCGGGATCGCACCGCAGGGTGGCAGGATCCCGCCCGACTGGCGGCGGACGATCCTCGCGGCCATCGACGCCGGTGTCGACATCGTGTCGGGGCTTCACGAGTTCGTGAGCGACGATCCCGAGTTCGCGGCCGCCGCCGCGCGGCGTGGCGTGGAGCTCGTCGATCACAGGCGGCCGCCGGCGTTCCACGACGTGTCGAGCGGGCGCGTTCATGCAACTGGGAAACGCGTGATCCTGACCGTCGGGACCGACTGCGCCATCGGGAAGATGAGCGTCGCGCTCGAGCTGCGGCGAGCGGCCGTTGCGGCCGGTCTGCGAGGGATCTTCGTCGCGACCGGGCAGACGGGCATCATGATCGAGGGCTGGGGGGCTGCCGTCGACCGCCTGGTCAGCGACTTCCTCAACGGCACGGTCGAGTGGCTGGTCGAGCAGGCCGAGGACATGGGCGACTGGATCTTCGTCGAGGGCCAGGGGTCGATCGACCATCCCGCGTACTCCGCGGTGACGCTGGGCCTCATCCACGGTTCGACGCCCCACGGCATGGTCCTGGTCCATCAACCCGGGCGCACGGAGCACCACGGCTGGGAGGGTCGCGGCACGCGCCTGAAGTCTCTGCCCGAGCACGTCCGGATCCACGAGGCGATCGCGGGCCTGGTGCAGCCGTCCAGGGTCGTGGCGATCGCTCTCGACACGCACGAGCTGTCCGAGTCGGTGGCACGCGCCGAGATCGACCGGGCCGCGGCCGAGACCGGGCTGCCGGCAGACGATCCGGTCCGCTTCGGAGCCGACAGCCTGCTCCAGGGGATCCGGTCGGCGGTCCCGTGAACATCTCGACCGAGGTCCTGCACCTGCCGTTGCGTGACCCGTTCCGGATCGCGCGAGCCGAGCCGGACCGCCAAATGACCACGGTCATCGTGGAGCTCGAGTGGTCGGGCCTGCGTGGGCTCGGCGAGGCGTACCCGGTGGCGTACTACGGCGAGACACCGGTGACCATAGGGGTCGTCCTCCCGCTCCTCGCAGAGGTCGTGGAGCCGCTCGGCCTGCCGCCGGCGAACGCGACCGATGCGCTCGAATGGCTGGCGGCCGCGGAACGAGCGATGGACGAGCGGATCGGTGGTCACCACGCGGCAAAGGCGGGGCTCGACATCGCGCTCCACGACGCCGTCGCGCGCGGTATGGGCATCCCCGTCCGCGAGCTGCTCGGAACCCCGGAAGAGATCCCGCCGACGGATTTCTCCATCGGCATCGACGAACCGGCCATCGTCGCCGAGAGGGCTCTGGCGGCGGCTCGATTTCCGGCGCTCAAGATCAAGGTCGGGGGCACGGCCGACCTGGAGACGCTCGAGCGGGTCCGAGCCATCTACTCGGGCCCGATCCGAGTGGACGCCAACACAGGCTGGGAGCCGGAGGCCGCGGCCGCGCTCCTGCCAGAGCTGGTCCGCCTGGGCGTCGAGCTCATCGAGCAGCCCTTCCGTGCCCACGAGCTCGGCCGGCTCCGCTGGCTCCAGGAGCGGAGCTCTCTGCCGATCGTGGCCGACGAGAGCGCCGAGACGGTCGATGATCTCGATGCGCTCCTGGGCGTCGTCCAGGGGGTGAACGTCAAACTGATGAAGTGCGGCGGTGTCGGCCCCGGACTGCGGATGCTCAGGCGCGCGCGGGAGCTGGGATTCCGGACCATGCTCGGCTGCATGGAGGAGACGAGCGTCGGCATCGCCGCCGCCGCCGCGCTGGCGGGCCTTGCCGACTGGGTCGACCTCGACGGCAACCTGCTGCTCGCGAGCGAGCCGTTCTCGGGGCTCGAGCTGGACGACGACTGCCGGTGGCGGCTCGGCAGCTCGCCCGGGCTGGGGGTCGAGCGTTCGGGTCACCGGGGTCTGATCACGACGAGGTTCGGTCCGGGCTCCTCCGGTGTGGAAAAGTCGGTGGAGAACTTGGTGGACCAATAGACTTCCGCGGACGCGACAGTGGGCCTAGGATTCCCCGGCCGGTCGCGGAGCGGGCCCCTGGAGCAAGGGTCACGCGACAGGGACGGCAGCTGAGGCACGGTGTGCGGGATCGTCCGCGACCGTGCCGTCCGTGTTTCTGAAGCGGGCGCCATGCATCCGAGCCGCGCCCGGGGGAAAGCGAGGAGAGGGTGACGATCGAGCGTGCCCGCCGCAAGGCGGTCCTGACGAACACCGCGCGCGAGCCGGTCGCGATCCCGGTCGAGCCGCCACCCGCGCCCACGCCGGAGGCGGTCGAGTTCGTCAGGTTCTGCTACCGGCGCAGCGGCGTCACGTGGCCCGCCCTGTACGACGAGATGTGCGCGGTGGCCGCGCGCGGGACCTTCCGCGGACTCGAGTACGAGGGACTCTCCGACCTGGGGATCAGTTTCGCGCTTCCCGAGCTGCCCCGCCTGGCGCAGGTCGTCCAGCGCGTGGTGGAGGAGGAGCGAGCCGCGCGCCCGACGATAGCGACCACCGGCTGGCGATTGAAGACGGCCGCGACGGTCTGAGGCCATGACGCGGGGCGGACCCGTCAGCGATCAGGACCGGATCCGGCGCCTTGCGAACTCCGACTCGATCTGACGCTCGGCCTCGACGTATCGGTCGATCTCGGTGCGCAGCTCGTTCGCTTCAGGCACGTACAGATGGACCTGCTGCTGCAGGACGTAACTGAGCCGCCGGCTGGTCATCCGCACGTGATCCAGGTTCTTCATCAGCACCAGCGGATCCATCGCGGCGAGGTCGTCCGGGTGGTACATCTGCCGCATCGCCGCCGAGTATAGCCACGGGCCGCCGCACGGCCGGGGGCCCCGGAGCCTCCCACGGCACCGGATGGCGGAGCGCGGCGAGCGCCCGTCGCCGGCCAAGCTCGGTGGGTGCGATGACCAGGATGCGGTCTGTATCGGTGGCGCGTCCGGCTTCGTCACCCCAGATGCGGGTCACCTTCCGGGAGGGCGCCACAGGGTCGGTGGATACGCCCGCCAACAGGTACCCGAGTGGTCGGGCGGCGTCCTCCCAGACGCTGCGAGCCAGCTGCCGTGGTTCGGCGCTCGGGCGTCCGCGGTCCGTCGCGACATCGCCGACGACGAGGACGACCACGGCATCGTCGGACAGGACATCGTCGAGCGAGGCGAGCACCGTTCGCACGAACTGCGCGTAGTCCTCCGGGTGCCGCGGCGTTCCGAGTCGCGCATCGATCGCGGCCGGATCGGCCCCCAAGAGCCAGAGGCGGAGCCAGTTGTACGCTCCGTAGCGCACGACGCGAAGGTACGGCGGGCTCGTGACGACGAGGCGGGCGCGATCGGGCTGGCCGCGCGAGCGCAGGGCCGCGCGAATCGCACTACCGGCACAGCGGGCATCGCCGTGGAGTGCGATGCCGCGCACCGGCGGCACGCCGTGGCGGAAGAGTCGGGCGAGCTTCGCGGCGAGGAGGAAGAACACGTCGCGGGGCGGCGCCGGCACGCCTCTCGTCGCCACGAACCGACTCGTGTACCGGGGCGCGAGGCTGAACGTGTTCGGCATCGCCGTCGACAGGTAGCCGCGGCTCCTTCCGTGCAGGATCCCGGCCAGCGCAGCGAGCAGGAACCGGTCGACGGCGGCCGTTGGATCGAGCTCCCGCCGCAGCATGAGCAGCTGGGCGAGGGTCGTCAGGTGGAACGCCCGCACGACCGGGGCAGGCAGCGGCTCGAGCCCGTAGGGCAGGCCATGAGGCGCGGGGACCAGGGACCGCTCCGGTGCAGACGTCGCGGACCGTGCGAGCTCGGTCCATCGCGCTCCATGAAAGGACCAGCCGAGCCGCAGCGCCTGGAGGCGCGCGACGGCGGCTCGCAGATCGGGTGGGTCGAGCTTGGCAGCCGTGAGCAGCGAAGCGAGCGGGTTCGCGTCGAGACCGATGCCGATGCGGTAGGTCGCGCAGGCCTGGAGGGGGACCGTTCCCCGGCCGCAGAACGGGTCGATGACGACGTCGCCGGGCCGGCTCAGCCGCGTGATGAAGGCATGGGCCAGCGCCGCCGGGAACGAGCCGAGATAGGTGCACATCGGGTGGAACGCGTGGCCCCATAGCCTCGGCTGGGCTTTCCAGTCGGCCTCGAGCCGGAGGTCGTGCAGCGTCTCGCCCGCCTGGCCGGCAAGGTCGAGCGGGTCGGCGTCGGGGACGGCGGGCACGGACACCGGTGCACCTCGCGTGGGCTCGAGAGGGTGTCCCGGCGCCGGCCGGGGGCGGGACGCTAGCACGCGCCGGTCGGGACGGCAAGGAGCAGTGGGTACCATGTCGCGGCGTCCCCGTAGCTCAGTGGATAGAGCAGCCGCCTTCTAACTGTTCCGCTTGAAGCGGCGTGCTCCCGAGCGTGGAAGAGTGATCGGGTGGCCCACTGTTAGCTGCTCTGACGCGGCCGGCCGATCTTGCCAGATGCTCGTGCCGGTAGCGGGCGGCGGCTTCGGTGAGGGTCAGCACGGATCAGGCCACCAGGTCCTGCGCCGCGGTGTG
>JACCXQ010000215.1 GCA_013696945.1 Chloroflexota bacterium
GCGATCTACGCCGCGCGCGCGAACCTCGAGCCGATCGTGCTCGCGGGTTTCGCGCCCGGCGGACAGCTGACCATCACGAGCGATGTCGAGAACTACCCGGGCTTTCCCGATGGCGTGCAGGGACCCGAGCTGATGGAGCTGTTCCGAAAGCAGGCCGAGCGGTTCGGTTCGCGGGTCCGGGACGTGGACGTCGAGCGAGTCGACTTCGGCGCTCGGCCGTTCCGGCTCTGGGCGGGAGGCGATGAGTACACCGGGGACTCGGTCATCGTGGCGACCGGCGCATCGGCGCTCTGGCTGGGGCTGGAGAACGAGACTCGCCTTCGAGGACGCGGCGTCAGCGCCTGCGCGACCTGCGACGGGTTCTTCTTCCGCGGCAAGAAGGTGGCGGTGGTCGGCGGTGGCGATACCGCGCTCGAAGAGGCCACTTTCCTGACGCGTTTCGCGACCGAGGTCGTGATGATCCATCGCCGCGATCACTTCCGCGGGAGCAAGATCATGCAGCGACGTGCGTTGGATAACCCCAAGATCTCGGTTCGCTGGAACCGGGAGGTCGTCGACGTCCTCGGTGACGATGTGGTGACGGGCATCCGCCTCCGCGACGCGGTTTCCGGCGAGGAGTCGGTCGAGGACGCGAACGGGCTCTTCCTGGCCATCGGCTACAAGCCCAACACGGACGTCTTTCGCGAATGGTTGGAAGTCGACGAGAAGGGCTACCTCGTGGTCAACGACGAGACGCGGTCACGAGTCGATGGCGTCTTCGTGGCGGGCGACGTCCACGATCACCGGTACCGCCAGGCGGTGACCGCTGCGGCCGACGGGTGCAAGGCGGCCATCGACGCCGAGAGGTGGCTCGAATCCCAGGGGATCGCCGAGGCCGCGACCGCCACGGCGTGGTGAATGGCCGCGGGCGACCACGCGGCGGCGCCGATCGGCTGGCTCGGTGGCTGGACCGGGGCGCCACCACCCGCGAGATCGTCGCTCAGTGGCTCGACGAGGCGATCCCCACCGCAGACGCCACCTGCCTCGACGCCGCGTGCGGTGGCCGGAGCATGCTGGCGACGTTCCGGCCGCGGATCGGCCGGCTCACCGGTGTGGATCTCCATGAACCGAATGAGCCACTCGAGTGGCTCGACGAGTTCCGCGTCGCCGACCTGTGCCGCGAGCCCGATGCGTTCCCACCACGGAGCTTCGACGTCATCCACTGCGCCTTCGCGCTCGAGCATCTCGACGACCCGCGACAGGCGATCCGGACGATGCACGGCTGGCTCCGACCGGGCGGCTGGCTCGTCCTCACGACGGTCAACCGGCGTCATCCGCTGGTGGCCGCGTACTGCGGCCTCCCCCCGGTCGTGGCGCGCCCCCTCCAGCGCCTGCTGAAGGCGTCGGCGGACGATGCGCACCCGCTCATCGCTCGATGCAACACGCCTATGGCCGTCCGTGCCGCGATGGTCGACGCCGGCCTCGAGACCATCGAGATGCGAACGACCGGGCACCTATCGCGTGCCTGGCGACGACGGCTCCCGGCACAGGTCCTGGGGATCGCCGGCGACCTGACCACCCGTGACAGGCCGGCGCGGCGTTCGACGATCGTGGCGCGCGGGCGGCGACCTCGGTCTGGGTAGCCGACTCGAAGAGGTGGCCCAGGTAGTGGCGATCCGCCGCTATCCCGGGCTGCGAGCGGCTATCGGGTACCCTCCGCATGAGGGTCGTGCCGGTGCGGCTGACCCCCACGATGAAGACCGCTTCCGGGTCCTGCGTCGCCTCGTTGACGCTCACCTCGCGGGGGTTCCCAAGATGCACAGCGACCATCCGCGGCTCACGTCGTCCACGCCGCCCCAGAACGGCTGCGGCTCGTGACGCTGTCGTTCCTTGCGCGCAACGATGTCCGGCTGTTCCTGACCAGCGGCACGCTGCTCTTCGTCGAGCTGCTGCTAATCCGTTGGATCCCGGCCAACGTGCGCTACATCGGGTTCTTCAGCAACTTCCTGCTCATCGCCTCGTTCCTGGGCATCGGTCTGGGCATCCTGCTGGGCCGTCGCGGCCGCAACGTGCCCCTCTCGGTCTTCGCGGTGCTGCTCCTCGTGGTCGTGGAGGTGATCCTCCGATTCCAGCTGAACGTTCGGCTGCGGACGGAGAACGAGCTTTTCTTCGGGCTCACGGACGCAAGCCGGACGGCGCAGACGAACTTCCTGGTCCTGCCGCTGGTCGTACTCCTCGTCACCGGTGTCATGGCCGCGCTCGCGTTGCCCCTGGGACCGCTACTGCGCAGCATGCCGCCGCTCCGCGCCTACGCCATCGACATCGGCGGCTCGATGGCAGGCATCGCGGGCTTCACGCTTCTCTCCGCGGCCGGAACGTCACCGCTCCTGTGGTTCGTGGTCGTGGCGGCACTCGTCGTGCTGCTCGCCCTGGGAACGCGCGTTGATGCGTGGTCGCTCATCGGTGCGGCGGCCATGGTCATCCTGCTGGTCGGGGTGAACGGAGCCGCGCAGGCGGCCGGCGGCACGGAGCAGTGGTCGCCCTATTACCGCATCAGCACGTACGCCGTCCAGGGCGGCAAGACGCAGATCAACGTGAACGGCATACCGCACCAGGCCCTCCATCCCGTCGCGTCGCCCAAGGAGGAGTTCTACGACCAGATCTACCGCTGGTTCCCCGACCGGACGTACGACCGCGTGCTGGTCGTGGGGGCCGGCAGCGGGTCGGATGTGGCGCTTGCGCTGGCCCGTGGCGCCAAGCAGGTCGACGCTGTCGAGATCGACCCGGCCATCCAGCAGATCGGCATCGACAAGCACCCCGACCGCCCGTACCAGGATCCGCGCGTCACGCGCATCGTCAACGACGGCCGCGCATACCTCCGCAGCACGGACGCCCGCTACGACCTGGTCGTCTTCGCCCTGCCCGACTCGCTGACCCTGGTCTCCACCACGGCGAATGTCCGGCTCGAGTCCTTCCTCTTCACCGAGGAGGCGTTCGCGTCGGTGCGCGACCACCTGACCGACGACGGCGTGTTCGTGCTCTACAACTACTACCGCGAGGAATGGCTGATCGCGAAGCTGGCCAGGATGGTCGAGGATGCCTTCGGGTCGCCGCCGCTCCTCCAGACCTACGACGCGCGCAAGGCGGCCATCGCGGCCGGCCCCGCCGTTACGGCACTCGGTGGTGGTCCACCGCCCGGCGATTCGGTCGACCCCGTGCCCGATGTGGGCGAACCCACGCCGCGGCCGGCCACCGACGACTGGCCGTTCCTGTACCTGCGGACGCCCTTCGTGGCCGGGTATTACCTGCTGGCGCTGGGGTTGATCCTGGCCGGCGCCGCGGCCGCCGTCGCCGTCGGCGCTCGAGCGACCGGCACCAGCATCCGCCGCTTCAGCCCGCACTTCTTCGTCCTTGGCGTCGCTTTCCTGTTGCTCGAGACGCGCAGCCTGGTCAGCTTCTCGCTCCTCTTCGGCACGACCTGGCTCGTCAACGCCCTCGCCTTCTTCGCCATCCTCGCGAGCGTCCTGCTGGCCATATTGATCAACGCGCGCTGGCCGATACGCCGCC
>JACCXQ010000217.1 GCA_013696945.1 Chloroflexota bacterium
GGGAGGCTCGGGATCACGTGTGTCAGATAGAGGCGGTCGAACAGATACTCGATGAGCACCAGCCCGTCGACGCTCCACTCGTCGTCGCTGACCGACGACGCGATCGTCAGCGGCCGCTCGTCGAGCGAGGCGACGGCGCTGTAGAACGTGTCACCGAGGTGGGGATGCGCCGCGTCGCAGGCAGAGTCGGTCGCGCACGCATCGAAGAAGGCCTCGAACGCCCGGTCGGCGTTCTGCGCGCCGTCCGCGTACAGGTCGACCTGGGGCGGGTACACGGCATCGAGGACGACCGCCCTGATGCCGGCCGGGTGATCGCGCATCGCGGCGCGGTCAGCGCCAGCCGGGTCCCGTACGACACGCCGTAGAGGTCCCATGCCTCGATCCCGAGCGCCGCGCGCAGGTCGGCCAGGTCGGCTGCGCTTTCTGCGCCCTGTACGAACGGCTCGAGCGGCTCTACCCGAGCCCCGTGGTCGCGCTCAACCACGCCGTGGCCGTCGCGATGCGCGATGGCCCCGAGGCCGGCCTGGAGCGGATCGACGCCATCGAGCGGTCAGGGACCCTGCCGGGGTATCACCTGGTGTACGCCGCTCGCGCCGACATGTTGCGACGGCTCGGGCGGCGCGAGGCCGCGGGGGATGCCTACCGACAGGCGCTCGGCCGCGCCACGAACCCGGTCGAGCGCCGATTCCTCGAACGGCGGATCCGGGAGATGAGCGGTCTCGTCAGCGCGTCGTGAGCCCGTCGAGGAGCCGGCGTGACGCCGTGGCCACCTCATCCACGGCGGCATCGAACACGGCCGTGTTCCGCTGCGCCGGGACGCGATAGCCGCTGACCTTCCGCACGAACTGGAGCGCCGCCGCGCGGATCTCCTTGTCCGTGGCCTGACCGCTCGGGTCCCGGAGCGTCTTGATGCTGCGACACATGCGCGAATGGTAAGGCCGGGACGCGAAACCGGCGGGACCCATCCCAGCGAAACGCCTTGTAGGTCCGCGTGGCGGGCCCCCACCGGAGGATCGAGATGAAACGCTCAGCCATGGCTCTCGTTGGAGTAGCCCTCGTGGCCCTGGTCGCATTGCCCGCGGTCGTGCTCGCGGCCGACGAGACGCTTTCCACCCGACTGACGCCGGGTGCGGAGGTCCCGCCGCCCGAGACACCGGGCGATGGGTCGGGACGCGCTCGGGTCGTCATCGGTGAGGACGGCACCCTCGAGTACGAGGTGACCTACGAGGGGCTGACGGGCGAACCGGTCGCCTCCCACATCCACTTCGGAGCGGCGGACGTTGCCGGTCCGGTCATGATCCCGTTGATGCACGGTCCCAGCCCGTTCAGCGGGACCTTCACCGAAGCGGACTTCGCGCCGGCAACTGACGGGCCCCAGACGTATGCCGAAGCGCTCGACGCGATCCGCGACGGCAATGCCTATGTCAACGTCCACACCGAGGCCAACCCGCCGGGTGAGATCCGTGGCCAGCTGCGGGCGGTCGAGCCGCCCGACACGGCCACCGGCGCAGCGACGTCGGGCACAGACACGATGACGATCATCGTGCTGGCCATCGGCGCCCTCGCGTTCCTGCTCGCCTTCCGGCGCTTCGCCCCGGCCCGCCGGTAGGGCCACCGATCCGATGTCACGGGCGGCTCCTCAGCCGCCCGTGACCACCAGCGTCCCGACCATGCCATACACCCTGTGCCCGGGCAGGTGGCAGATGTACGCGTAGGTCCCTGGCTCGGGGAACCTCACGGTGGTGGTGACCACCCCGAGGGCCGGGATGCTCTGCTCCGTGGGACGGTCGCCGTGAGCCGGCTCGTCGCCGGTCTCGTGGCGCGCATGGAGCGCGTCATCCCCGACGATCCATTCGTGGTCGATGAAATCGTCGTTGCGGAGCGTGAAGTGGACGGTCTGTCCGGCGCGGACCGTCAGCGTCGACGGCTCGAACCGCGAGTACCGCATGGCGATCTCGATACTCCGCTCACCGGCGCCCGTGCAGCCGGCCGCCACGGGAGCCAGCGCCAGCGACGCGATGGCCAACCAGCTCCACGGGGCAGGCGGTCGATGCCGTCCCATCGACGCGACGCGGGCTCAGCGCCCGCGAAGCGCCGCGCCGGGGAACGGCAGGAGCACGAGCCCTGCGCCGAACGCGAGGAGCAGCATGCCGACGCTGAGGAGTGCCGGCAGCGTGGGGTCGGACGGCGCAGCGGTCGAGCTCTCGAGCCCGGCAGCCCGCCGCGAGGGCGTGCCCTGGCCGCTGGCGTCCACGGCCAGATCGTAGCGAAGCGATGCCGCATCCGCATCGATCCGGACCTTGGTCAGCCACCCCGACTCTGGGATCCACTCCATGCCCTTGTCGGCGCGGAGGTCATCGAGCAGCAGGTCCGTGGCCGCCGCGCTGTGATCCAGGAAGAGGCCCTGCCCGATGGGGTTCGGGAGCATGGCGGGTGCGCGGTCCGTGAGCAGGTAGACGTCGGCTTCGACGCGCTCGGCGGCGCCTTTGCCCAATCCCAGGATGCGCAGCGGGACCCACGGGTTGGTGGTCGGGATGGACACGTGGATCGGCGTGCCATCGCCGATGGCCTGGCCACGCTCGGCAGCCTTGTCGGCGTCGAAGCTGGCGGCAAGGAAGATGGGGCTGCGGCTTGCGTAGAAGTCGAGGACCTCGGGCGCATCCGGCGGGAGGCGGAAGCCCTGCTCTTTGGCCCACGCGCCGACCTCGTCGCCACCGCCCTTCAGAACGGTGATGTCGAGGGCGTCGATGGTCACCTCGAGGAGGATCTCGACGCCGGCTGCGGGGGCCGCAGCGAACGCAAGGAAGTCGCCGTCGCGCAGGCGCTGCGGCTCGGTCTCGCGGATGAGGCGCTGGAGCGTCCAGTCCCCGCCGCGCTCGACGTTGCTCGGGATCCCCGGCAGCGGAGTGATGGACCCGAAGGCGCCTCCGCCTCCGGCGAACTCGAAGGAGGTCACGTAGTGCTCCACGCCGGCGTGGTAGCCGGCGAAGGTCGTCGTCCGCAGCAGGTTCACCGCACCGTTCGGGCCGATGAGCCCGCCGCAGGCGAACGTGGGGGCGGCGGTGAGCAGGACCCCGCCGATGGCGGCCGCGATGACGGCCGGGAAACGTCGCATCCGTCGCATGGTGGGAGACTCCATGAGGATCGACCCACGGCTGGGGTCGGTGTCGTCCGCCTAGACGCTCAGGGTCGCCCGCGGTTCCCTCGGGGCCGTCGACTACCTGGACCCTGACCTCAGTCGAACGCGTCGAGATCGCTCCTGGTGAGCCGCCGCCCCATGCGGATCGCGAAGAGAGCCGGCAGCGCCAGCCACAGCAACAGGGCGATGAGGACGACGACAGCGAGCTGGACCGCCCATGCGCCGTCGAGGTCGATCTGGTCGAGCGTTCTCCGGATGCCGCGAAGCTCCAAGCCGACCTCCTCGAGGCGATCGCCGAGTGCGATCACGTCGGTCACGTTGGACCCAAGGGCGCCACTGGCGCGGTCGAGCGAGGTCGCGAGCTGGTCCGCCTGGTCGGCGACGGTCGCGAAGCTGGCCCCCAGGCCGGAGAAGGGTCGCTGGCCGAAGATCTCGACGTCACCGAGTGCCACGATCGAGCGCGAGGACTCCGCGAGCAGCCTGGCCAGTCCGGCGCCCTCGCCGACGGCGCCCTCGGAGGCCGTGAGCGTGGTGCCGAGGCGCGTCGCTGAGTCGCTGGTGGTCTCGAGCGCGTCGGTGACGGACCCGAGCAGGCGGACGATCGTGTCGCGTTGCGTGTCGATCCGTGTCGCGAGGTCGCCGACGCGAACGGCTGCGTACCCGAGCCCGCCCGCGACGACGATCAGGATGAGCAGGCCCGAGACGCCGTAGCCGATCAGAAGTCGCCCGTACCGGCGTCGTCGTCCAGCGTCCCCTGCCAGCCAGGCATCGAGCATCCGAGCATCCTCCCCGCTGGCCTGTTAGCGCCGGTCCCATCGGCGGCGGGGCGATGCTAGCACCGCTCGGAGACGCCCCCGACGGTTCTTCCCTACCATTCCCCGCCATGCGTCACACCCCGATCGCGTTGCTGCTTACCGCCGTGCTCGTCGCGGCCTGTTCCTCCACCTCGACCACCCCCGTTCCAGGCTCCGCGCCGCCATCGGCCGGACCGAGCGTGGCCACCGGGGCGCCACCGAGCGGGACGCCGAGCGGGACGCCCGGCGCGCCCACGGACGTACCCGGAACGAATGAGCCACCCGCGACCGAAGCGCCGCCCACCGCCGAGCCGACCCCGGCGGGCCCTACGCTCTCGCCCGAGGCGCAGGCCCTTCTGGGCACCGACGGCCGCTGGACGGTCCTGCTGCTGGGCACCGACGCGCGTCCCCCCCTCATCGGGCATCGGACCGACCTGATGATCGTCGCGACGGTCGATCCTATCGGCGGGAGGGTCGTGGCGGTGAGCCTGCCGCGCGACACCGCCCAGGTCCCGATCGCCGACGGCGAGACTTGGCAACCCAAGGTCAACCTGCTCTTCCAGCACTTCCTGGACCAGCAAGGGAACAAGGCGGCGGCCGCGCAGAAGCTGGTCGAGGCGTTCTCGTACACCTTCGGCGTCGAGATCGACGACTACGCCTTCATCGACTTCACCGGGGTCATCCGGGCCATCAACGCCATCGACGGCGTGGATGTGACGCTCGACGCACGGATCGATGATCCGAACTTCGTCAATCCGGACGGGTCCATGGGCATCCACCTGAAGGCCGGCCTCAATCATCTCAACGGGCAGAAGGCACTGGCGTTCGCGCGGACGCGCCACCAGGACACCGACTACCAGCGGTCGCGCCGCCAGCAGCAGCTCATCTCGGCAGCGATCGAGAAGGTGCGCGGTCTGGGGCTGGATGCGGTGCCCCGGCTGCTCACCGTCGCCGAGGAGGAGATCACCACCGACATCTCGCTCGCGAGCGCACCCGCGATCATGGAGGTCCTCTCGCGCGCCGACTTGGAGGGGCGCAAGACCATCGTGCTCGGACCCACGAAATGGGCTACCTCGCCCATCCGCTACACCAACGTCCTCCGCATCGACGTCGTCCGACAGTTCTTCGCCTCCGCCTTCGCTCCCGTCGAATAGGCACGTCAACGCCGGG
>JACCXQ010000241.1 GCA_013696945.1 Chloroflexota bacterium
CGGACGACCTCCGGGTCCAGGACCGTCGCGCCAGCGCAAACGCGGCGCAGGTCCTCGGCGAAGACGTCGATGTCGGCGATGCGCTGCTTGAGCAGGTATCCGACCCCAGCGGGGTTGTCCGCGACGAGTTCCACGGCGTACCTGCGTTGCAGGTGTTGCGAGAGCACGACGATGGCGATGCCCGGCCTCTGTCGCCGGATCTCGAGCGCCGCGCGCAAGCCCTCGTCGGTGTGGCCCGGAGGCATCCGGATGTCGGTTATCACCAACTCCGGCTCGTGTTCAGCGGCAAGCGCGATGAGCTCGTCCGCGTCGGTCGCCGCCGCGACGACCTCGAACCCGGTCGCGTTCAGCACATGGGTGAGCCCGGCACGCAGCAGCGCCTCGTCCTCGCCGATCACGACTCGCATGGCAACTCGGCGAGCAGATGTGTCCCATGGCCGGGCGGACTGTCGACCGTGAGACGACCACCCAATGCATCGACCCGGTCGGCGAGGCCTCGCAAGCCGGCACCGTCCCCGGATGACGCGCCGCCGACACCGTCGTCCGTGACGCCGATCAGCAGCCGGTCGGGGGCGTGTTCGAGGGAGACGGCAAGGGCGTTGGCGCCGGCGTGCTTGACTGCGTTGGCCAGCGCTTCGGCAACGACGAAGTAGGCGGTGCTCTCGACCGGGGGAGGGAGCGGTCGTTCCATCTTGACCAGGGCGAGCTTGGTCGGGATCGGCATCCGGTCGACGAGATCCTCGATGGCGGCGGTCAGGCCACGTTCCACAAGGCCGGCGGGCATGACGGCGTGCACAAGCTCACGCAGCTCGGTCGCCGCCAGGTCGATCCCGACTCTCAGCTGGCCGGCCTCGGCTGCGGCGGCGGCGGGGAGCCCGGGCCGGTTGGCCAGCTCCTGGGCTTCTATGGCCAGGAGGACGAGGTCGACCTGGAGGCCGTCGTGGAGGTCCTGTGCGATGCGCCGACGCTCGCGGTCGCCAGCCTCGACGATGCGCGCCCGAGATGACTCCAGGGCGACCCGGTGGGCGCGGAGGTCGGCGGTGAGTCGTTCGTGGTCGATGGCGATCGCGGCGACCTGCCCGGCGGCCCGCACGAGCTCAGGGTCCTCGATCAGGGCGGCATCGTAGATGATCGCCCCGATCCGTTGGCCACCGAGTGTTACCTCGACGGTGGCTCGTCCTCCATCCGGCGGCTCGATCGGGGTGCCATCGGAACCCACGAAACCTTCGTGCTGTGGCGACCAGTAGACGAGCTGGAGTGAGTCGTCGCCCAGGGTGCGCCGGAGCGCCTGCACCAGGCCCATGCCTGGTGTCGCCGAAGCGAGCCACGCTCCCAGCTCCTCCACCTCACCGGTGCGGGCGAAGCCGCCGCGCAGCATCCCCACTGCGAACGCGATCGGGACACCGGTAAGGACGACGATCTGAGCCGTGACCAGGACTTCCACGGACAGGCCCAGCGGCGGAAGGAGGCTCCCGGTGATCGGGACCGCGAGCACCGCGGCGGTCCCGTACGCATAGAGCGGCGTGAGCACCCGACGGTGCGACGGTGGCGCACGCCGGATGCGGTCGACGAGGACGGCGCCGGTCACCAGCATCACGACCAGCCCCGCAGCGCGCTGGATCCACACGCCCGCGGTAAGGAGCGCCGGGTCGTCGTTCAGCGCCAGGATGCCGTCGGGGCTGGCCGTTGGGTCGAAGAGGTAGAGGGGCGCCTGGAGGACGGTGGCAACGAGCAACCCGGTGGCGACCGTGGCGCGTGAAACGGTGGACCGCAACCGGCCGGATGGGAAAGCGTGCAGGAGCCACACGATCAAGGCGAGCGGCACGGTCGCCACCACGGTCCCGAGAGCGGCGAGGATCGGGACGGTCGCGTTGGCCAGCGCGGCGACGAACCAGCCGGCGGCCGTGAGCGTCATGAGCGGCCCGATGTGGTTGCTCGGTCGGCGCCACCATGCTGCCAGCCCAGCGGCCAGGTAGACGATCCCCATGATCGGGAACAGCGCCAGCAACCAAACCGGTCCGACAGCCGCGTGGACGAACATCGCGATCTCGATGCCACCCACCAGCAGCCCGACGGCCGCGATCACCCCGAGTGCCACCTCGAGCGATCGCCCGACGGACGATCTCCGTCCTATCTGGCGCGCCATGGCGACGAGCATGACAGGAGGGCCGGTGCCCGGCCATGTAGTCAGGTACACCCTCGACAACGGACCTAGGTGCATTGCGACGGATCCCCATGATGATCACCTAGCGGGGCGTGCGAACGGAAGCGCCCGCCGTCCCTCAGGGGAGCATTCGGATGAGCCGCCACCTGACACGATCGACCCGCCGGTACATCGCCGTGCTGGTGAGCCTGCTCACGCTCGCGACGGTGGCACCGACCCCTGTCGCTGCGGCGTCGCCGGCGTCGGAGTCGCTTGCCATGCCCAGCCGGCAGGCGGACCTGGCCGCGGCTGACTGCCCGAAGCCGGGCAAGCCCGATCTCGACTACCTCTGCCCGGTCGGTCCGACCTATCTCATCCCGGGGCTGACCGACCTCAATGGCTGGGACGAGCCCGCCCACTACCGAAACATCCTCACGGGCGACCTGGACGGGGACGGGGTCGATGAGCTCGTTGCGCGAGGCAGCGGCGGTACCCAGGTCTTCCGCTTCCGGCCCGGCCTCGGCCAGTGGAGCCAGGTGGGCATCGATCCGGTCCTGCCCGACCGGGACGGCTGGGATCAGCCGAAGTACTACGAGACCATCCAGCTCGGCGACGTCGACGGCGATCGGAAGGCTGAACTCGTCGCCCGTGGCCCGAACGGCGTGATCGTCTTCCGCTACCAGCCAGGGAGCTCGCCGGATTCGGCTCAGTGGGGCCAGCTCACGACGTCAGGTCCGATGAACGACCCGCAGGGCTGGGGAAGCGACCCCGGCTACTACAAGACCATCCAGCTCGTGCCCCTGGGACGAGCCGGGACCCAGCCCACGATGCAGCTGATGGGGCGCGGAGGAGCCGGCCTCGCTCTGTATCGCTGGAACGGCACGGGCTGGACGGCGCTGGCCAGCCTCGGCGACCTCGGCGATGCTCAGGGCTGGCGGGCCGCCGACCGGTATCCGACCATCCATGCGTGGGACGCGACGCTCCTGCTCGCCCGGACCGACTTCGGGATGCAGGTCTGGCAGTACACGCCCTCCTCCAGTGGACCGGGCACCTGGGCCAAGCAGGGCAGCGCGCTCGGGCCGTGCGCGAACCCCGGGCCTGATGGTGCGTTTCCCTGCGATGTCGAGACGATCCAGTTGGCACGAGGCGTCCGCGGCGTTGCATCCGACCACCCGGTCGTGCTCGCGCGACGTTCCGGCGTGAACTATGGCCTCGTGCTTGCGCAGTTCGACCCTGCGACGCGTCGATGGTCGGCACCGGATCAGGCTCTGAATCCATGGACCGGCGACTACGGGGACCGGCCCGACATCGTCAGCACCATCCAGGCCGCGGACATCGACGGCGACGGACGCGATGAGGTCCTCGGCCGCTCCACCCCGGGGATGTTCGCCTTCCGTCTTGGCATCGCCGGAGGTGGCTATGCGTGGGGCCCTGCACTCTCGCCTGCCTCGCCGTCTCTCGTCGATGACCCGTGGAAAGACCCGCAGTACTACGAGACCATCAGCACGGCTCGGCTGGACCCGAGCTCCCCCGCACGGTCCCTCATCGCGCGAGGTCCGCATGGCATCCGCACCTGGACCTTCGACAGCCGCACCCTGTCGTGGGAGCGCCCCAAGCCCTACGGAAGCTTCCCGACCCTGGACGCTGCCGGCCTCGCCGCCCTGACCGACTACCTCGGCATCGCCAACGGAACGATCCGGGACGTGTACACCGATCCGAGCCGGGATGTGACCTCCGGCCAGCTCCGGAGCTATCTCGACGACATCGAGCGAACATGCACGGGACCGATCTCCGCAAGCCCGCCACGCTTCCAGACCTGTACGCCTCCGCCAGGCGCATCGGTGTCCGTGGCCGTCTGGACAGCCGTCTCCAACCAGATCATGGCTGAGCTGTTCTGGGCGGGCCAGGCGGTCGACCACTTCGCGACCCTGGATGCGATCCAGAGCGCCTTGTTCCTGGACGAGGACTCGGAGTTCCCGTCCATCACCGATGACCTGCGCATCGGGCAGGCATCGGGGGCGGTCAGACCCGAGGGGGTCGACCTCAAGGAGCTCTTCGAGGGCATCTTCGACCTGCTGGCCGTCATCCCCGTCCCGGGCCTCGAACAGGCTTTCGAGGTCACGGCGGCGGCATTGGGCGTCGCTGTGGCGGCTACGCCCAAGATCGCTAACGAGTCCGGCCCGAGCGAGCTTGATCGGACGATCGCGGAGGCGCAGAAGTCCATCGCCGAGACGCAGCAGCAGACGCAGGACGCGATCGAGGCCCATCGTCGCCATGTCCTCGGCGACTACCCACTACTGGCGACCGTGGGCCACCTGGTCAGCGCACAGGTGTGGACACTGGACAGGGCCGGTGCGCTGAGTGCCAGCCGCCAGCAGTTCACGACCTGGGTCTACCAGCAGTTCCTGCCCGTCCTGTGGGACCGCTGGAGCGTCAGCGGATGCATCGACGGCGAGTGGTACTCGGGCGAGTGCCAGGGCCCGGAGGCAGGCCCGCTCACGAAGGTGGTGTCCTACCCGGCCGGGGAGGACATCGATGGCCTTTTGCCTCATCAATCGCCCTGCCACCAGTTGGGCGGCGGCCTGGAACTGCAGTGCAGCTTCACGGGCCTCGCGACGCAGGGCTATGGCGCGGCCGTCAGGACGTTGGTCGATCCCGTCAGCGCGGAGTGCGCCTACGACGGTTCTCGAGGCGGCCCCATCTGGCACTACGGTGAGTGCAGCCTGGGGATCCCTGCCGCTGAGATCCTCTCAGGGGATGCGCCGTGGTCCTTCCCGCGCCATGCCTGCAAGTTCGATACGTACGCCGGCTTCGGCTCCCCCTCCAATGGCACGGAGTGCAAGAACGTCCAGCCGGTGTCGCTGGTGACCGGCGCGGCCCATGTGCGCGGCAGCCAGGAGGGCAGCATCGACATCTCATTCCAACAGCCGCTCAAGGGCCACTTCGACCTACGAGGCGCCAAGATCAAGCTCCATCGCATGGTCCATGAGTCAGGCGGAAGGCGCGAACTCGTCAATCACCCATCGGGAGAAGACGCGTTCCCCAGCAGGCACACCGTCACTCAGGCCGCCACGAAACGGCATGCCGTCTTCCGGACGCCGGCCGGGGCGGGGTTCAGGCTGCGCGGCGAGTTGGCGATCGAGGACGGTAGGATCACCGTCGAGCTCAGGATGCGCGGCAGTACCATCGATATGCCCAGGGCGTGTGAGGACGGCGCCGAGTCGACCCACATCACCAGCCATCTCGTGATCACGGACGGTCGTGGCCGGCACCATCAGGTGCTGATGACCGCTCCGTGGCGGTGTGTGACATCGAGACCCCACGGAGGTCCCGTGATCGCGCTCGAGTACCCCGGCGAGTATCCGCCGCCAAGGCGCCTGCCGTCGTCAGCGGTCACCCAGGACGTGACCTCCGGTCGAACAGCGCATCCATCCGGACGAGGTGATCGACCGCCCCGCTGAGTTCCAGCAAAGGTCGCAGCTCGGCGCGGATGAGCTCTCGATCGAGCCTGTCACGTTGGCGCTCGATCACTCCTTCGACGTCGAGCCAATCGCGGTCTCGACCGGCGAAGACCTTGTAGACCAGCAGATCGTCAGGTCCGCACGTCAGGAGCAGCACATCCTCGTCGATCCGCCATCGACTGGCCCGCTGCGCGGCCCGTTCCTCGAAAGGCAAGGCGCCGAGCGCGACATCCATCGGGACCTGGTTCGCGGCCTGTAGGAGCAGCACGCGATGCCGAAGGGCGAAGTCTCGGGCATCGTCGATCCTCGGTGCGAATCGCTCCAGGAGCGGGTCGATGACGGAGGCCTCCGAGCCATATGCGCAGACGATCGTCAGATCGACATCGCGCGTCAGCCGGGGCTCGCCCCAGCGCAGCACCGCCAGACCACCGATGAAGCAGAACCTCAAGCCCAGTGTGGTGCAGGACCGGTCGATCTCCCAGGCGGCTTCCAGGATCGGGTTCATCTTCGGGCGCGCGCGAAGTACCGCTGCTGGTCGACGAGGCCGCTGCCGCCATGCTTTATCGGCAGGACCGTGACCAGATCGAGCAGATCCAACACCGCCTGGAGCGCCTGACCGTCCGTCATCTCGCGAAGCTCGCGGCGACGCAGATCCTCGAGGATCGGTCCGGTGGCTCGCCATCCCTGGACGGCCTTCGCCTGGACGTCCGAGCCACTCACGGGGACAGGGTACTCGCGCGGTGGCGCCGGCGGGTCGCCGCGACGGCCCCCATCAGGCGGTGTGCGCGCTGCCTCGCCGTCGGATGTGTCGGACGGTCCGAGTGCCGTGGTCGATCGACTTTGCACGCTCGATCCAGCAACGCCTCGTTCCACAAGGACCCTGTACTACAACGACCTTTAGGCGAACGTCGCTCCGGACCGTGCCGGCAGCCTTACCCTGAACCAGTGACAACCGAGTCTCGAGTCGTCCGTTCACCACGTGGGCCCGACCTGTCATGCCGCGGCTGGCAGCAGGAAGCGGCCCTCCGGATGCTCATGAACAATCTCGATCCGGAGGTCGCCGAGCGGCCCGAGGACCTGGTCGTGTACGGCGGGACGGGCAAGGCCGCCCGGTCGTGGGAAGCGTTCGACGCGATCGTCCGCGAGCTACGGCGCCTGGGCGATGACGAGACACTCCTCGTCCAGTCGGGCAAGCCGGTGGGCGTCTTCCGGACGCACGAGTGGGCGCCACGGGTCCTGATCGCCAACTCGAACCTGGTCGGGCGGTGGGCCACGTGGGACGTCTTCCGGGAGCTGGAGCGCCAGGGCCTGACGATGTACGGCCAGATGACCGCGGGTTCGTGGATCTACATCGGGACCCAGGGCATCCTCCAGGGAACCTACGAGACGTTCGCCGAGCTGGCGCGCCAGAACTTCGACGGCAGCCTCCGTGGCCGCCTCACGCTGACGGCCGGCCTTGGCGGGATGGGCGGTGCGCAGCCGCTCGCCGTGACCATGAACGAGGGCGTGGCCATCGTCATCGAGGTCGACCCCGAGCGCGCGCGCCGGCGCCTGGAGATCGGCTACGTCGATCGCCTGACCGACGATCCCGACGCGGCACTTCTCTGGGCGAGGGAGGCGGCCGCTCGCGGCGAAGCTGCGTCGATCGCGCTGGTGGGGAACGCTGCCGAGATCGAGCCGGTATGGGCGGCACGCGGAGAACGCTTCGACGTGGTGACCGACCAGACGTCGGCCCACGACGCACTTGGCGGGTACGTGCCGGAGGGGATCAGCCTCTCGGACGCGGATGCCCTCCGCGATTCCCAGCCGGACGCCTACATCGAGCGATCGATGCGCTCCATGGCCGACCACGTTCGCGCGATGCTGGCCTTCAAGCGCGCCGGCGCGGTCGTCTTCGACTACGGGAACAACCTCCGCGCGCAGGCGAAGGAAGCGGGCGTCGAGGACGCATTCGACTACCCGGGCTTCGTCCCGGCGTTCGTCCGGCCCCTCTTCTGCGAGGGCAAGGGCCCATTCCGATGGGCGGCGCTCTCGGGCGACCCCGCCGACATCGCTCGCACCGATCGGGCCATCCTGGAGCTATTCCCAGACGACGCGCCGCTCGCCCGATGGATACGCATGGCGCAGGAGCGAGTGCCTTTCCAGGGCCTGCCAGCCCGGATCTGCTGGCTGGGCTACGGCGAGCGGGCGAAGGCGGGGCTGGTGTTCAACGAGCTCGTCCGATCGGGCGAGGTGAATGCGCCCATCGTCATCGGCCGCGACCACCTCGACTCCGGATCCGTGGCATCACCCAACCGCGAGACGGAAGCGATGCGAGACGGGTCGGATGCGATCGCCGATTGGCCCCTCCTGAACGCGCTCCTCAACACGGCGAGCGGCGCCACCTGGGTCAGCATCCACCACGGCGGCGGCACAGGGATCGGCTACTCGCAGCATGCCGGCGTGGTCGTGGTCGCCGACGGCACCGAGCTCGCGGCGCAGAAGCTGGAGCGCGTCCTCACGTCCGACCCGGGCACAGGGGTGATGCGCCACGCGGATGCAGGCTACGAACGCGCCATCGAGGTCGCACGCGACCGCGGCGTCCGCATCCCGATGCTGCCGGAAGTGCCCGAGGCCTGACCCTGGCGATCGAGCCGGCGCTTGTCGCTTGACGCTCATGGCCAGACGTGGCTAGATAGGGCCATGAGAAGGGTCGGGGTCGCCGAGCTGAAGGACCAGCTCTCCAAGCATCTACGCGCCGTCGAGGCTGGCGACCAGGTGGAAGTGACCGACCGCGATAGGCCGATCGCTCGCATCGTCCCGGTAGACAGGGTCGGGCAAGTGCCTGTCCGGCCGCCCATACGACCGTTCTCATCCGTCCGGAAGCGGCGTTACCCGCCCGCCGGCTGGCCGGTCGCATCGACCGACCTGCTCCTCGAGGAACGCCAGCCCCGTTGAACGTCTATGTCGATTCCTCGGTCGTGCTGCGCGTGATCCTCGGCGAACCGCAGCGGCTCCGTTCGTGGACGCGGATCACGCATGCGATGTCCAGCGAGTTGATCCGGCTGGAGACGCTACGGACGATCGACCGCGCGCGCGTCACTCTCGGACTGGGCGATCACGAGGTCGCACTCCGCCGAGCGGCCGCGCTGGAGACACTCGATGGCTTCAGTCTGGTGCCGGTCACCACGGCGGTCCTGGAGCGTGCCGCCGAGCCGTTCCCGACGCTGATCGGTTCACTCGACGCCATCCATCTGGCGACGGCACTCCTGGTACGCCCACGTTTCGACCAGCTCGCCTTCGCGACGCACGACCTCCAGCTCGGTCTCGCTGCCCGCTCCGTCGGCTTCGCGGTCGAGGGCGTCCCCGTCTGAGCGCGCGCGCGCGACTCGTCCGCGGGCCTCTCTGGCAGAGCCGCGACTTCCGGCTCTTCTGGGTCGGGCAGTCGGTCTCGTTCCTTGGCTCAGAGGTCAGCGTCATCGCCCTTCCGCTGACGGCGGTGGTGGTGCTCGGGGCGTCGGCGGCCCAGATGGGCGTGCTCACCGCCGTCCAGTACGTGCCGTTCCTGCTGTTCGGGCTGCTGGCGGGCGTCTGGGTCGACCGCTTCCGCCGGCGGCCGATCCTCATCGCCTCCGATCTGGTCAACGCCGTTGCGCTCATCACGATCCCGCTCGCCGCGGTGGCCGGCCTGCTCCGCTTCGAGCTGCTGTTGGGCGTCGCATTCGTGACCGGGTCGACGCTGGTCATCTCCAGCGTGGCGTACCAGTCGTTCCTCCCCCGCCTGGTGCCACGGGAGCACCTCGTCGATGCCAATGCCGCGTTGGAGCTGGGTGCCTCGACTTCGATCACGGTCGGGCCGGGCGTCGGCGGGTTCCTCGTCCAGATCCTGACCGCACCCATCGCCGTGCTGGCCGACGCGATCTCGTTCCTCTTCTCAGCCCTGTGGCTGCGGGCGATCAGGACGCCGGAGCCCCCGCCCATCCCGGTAGAGCGCCGCGAAAGTGCGATCCGTCAGATCGCCGAGGGCCTGCGGCTCGTGCTGGGCAACTCGCTCCTGAGGCCGATCATGGCGTGCGGGATGACCCACAACCTCTTCGCGCGGATGATCGAGGCGCTCTTCATCTTCTACGCGGTCACGACGCTCGGGCTCGATCCGGTGACGCTGGGGCTCGTGCTGGCGTGCGCAGGACCGGGTGCCGTGGTCGGGGCGCTCCTGTCGAGCCGGGTCCCCCGCCGGCTCGGGCTGGGCCGCACGCTCGTGGCTGGGCAGGCACTCACGGGCATCTCGCGGCTGCTCATCCCGGTGGCCATCGGTCCCGCCCCCGTCCCCGCCGTCGTGCTGGGGCTGAGCATCTTCCTGCTCGGCGTGGCACGGCCCGTCTTCAACGTGAACCAGCTCAGCCTGCGGCAGACGATCACGCCCGACCGCCTGCAGGGCCGCGTCAACGCCACGATGCGCTTCCTGATGTGGGGAGTGACACCGATCGGCGCGCTGATCGGCGGACTCGCTGCGTCAGTCGTGGGCGTCCACGCGGTGCTGGTGATCGCGGGCTTCGGGGTGTTGGCCGCGACGCTGCCCCTGTTGCTCTCGCCCGTCGCGCGGCTCCGCGAACAGCCGCCCGCCGCG
>JACCXQ010000250.1 GCA_013696945.1 Chloroflexota bacterium
GCGTGCGGCATCGACCGCTCCACCTCCAGCCGCACGACCTTCCCGAAGCGACGCTTGCGCAGCTCCTCCTCGATGGCCAGCAACAGGTCGTCCGCCTCGTCCTCCTCGATGGAGAGGTCGGCGTTGCGCGTCACGCGGAAGAGGTGGTGCTCCAGGACCTCCATGCCGGGGAAGAGCACATCGAGGTTGGCCGCGATGATCTGCTCCAGGAGCATGTACGTACGCGAACCCACCTCCCAGAGCCGCGGCAGGACCGGCGGGACCTTGAGGCGCGCGAACCGACGCTCGCCCGTATCCGGGTCCCGAACGGTCACCGCCAGCGAGAGCGAGAGATCGCTGATGTACGGGAAGGGATGCCCCGGGTCGACGGCGAGCGGCGTGAGCACGGGGAAGATCTCGTCGAGGAACCGTTGGCGCAGCTCCGCCTGCCGCTCCGGCCGCTCGTCGTACGAGACGATGCGGATGCCCTCCTCGGCGAGCTCCGCCCGGATCGCGGCGAAGGTGCGCGAGTGAAGCTCGATGAGCGGCAGGACGCGTGTCCGGATGCGTTCCAGCACTTCCGACGCGGAGAGGCCGTCGGGGAACGGCGAGCTGTGGCCCACGGCGACCTGCTGGCGCAGCCCAGCGACGCGTACCTGGAAGAACTCGTCCAGGTTGCGCGTGAAGATCGACAGGAAGCGGGTGCGCTCCAGGAGGGGGTTGCGCTCGTCCACCGCCTCGTGCAGGACGCGCGCGTTGAAGTCCAGCCACGAGAGCTCGCGGTTGAGATACGGCAGCTCGCGAGGCTGGGTGGTGGGTCGGCGGCGCTGCGCGACCGGCTGTCGGACGGCGGTCAAGCGGGTGGGGGCCTCGTGCGGTCCGGGCCGCCTATCCTACCAACGACCCGGTGCGCCCCAGTTCACATCTCGCAGTTGACCCGGCGTGCTCGTCAGCCTCAGCCGAGCCGGTGCGTCAAGTGGGGCGCATCCCCGCGCCGTGCGGTGTCCTCCGGGCAGGGGCATTCCTCGCGCAGCCGCTGGAACGTGTAGTAGCCGGTGTGGTGGCCGTCCGCCCAGGTCGGCTGGACGGCGTACTGGCCGACGAGCGCCAGGTCGGTCAGCTGGGTCTGCGCTTCCGTCAGGGTGGGCTTCGAATCGAGCCAGCCGGGCATGCCGGCTTCGCCGCGGCAGAAGGCGCACGGGCAGAGCCAGCGCAGGGTCACGAAGTCGTAGCGGGTGAGGTGCCCGTCCCCCCACTCGATCTCGAGCGCGCTCTGTGGCCGATCGGCGTGGATGCGCACCGGCGTCAGGTACTCACCGCCGGTCGTGTAGCTGCTGGAACGGACGTGCATGCACCCGATGCTACCCCGGGCACGGCGCTCGCTAGACTTCGGGCGCCGGTCCCGTCACGTTCGCCGAGCCCACCACCCGAGGAGTGCCCATGCCCCGAGTCCCGCGCGCCGACGACCTCTATGCCCTTCGCGTCCCGGTCGACGTCCGCCTATCACCGGACGGTGAGCGTGTCGTCTACTGCCTGAAGGAGACGTCACCGGAGAAGGACGAGTACCGAGTGTCCCTCTGGCTGGTGCCCGCCGATGGCTCCGCGCCACCGCGCCAGCTCACGCTCGGCCGCAAGAAGGACACGACGCCGCGATGGAGCCCCGATGGGCGGACGCTGGCGTTCCTCAGCGACCGCGGCACAGTGCTCGAGAAGGGCGGGGCAGGGGACCGACCGCGCGATCCGGCCGACGAGAAGGAGGACGACAAGGACGGCGCGACGCAGGTGTGGCTGCTCCCGATGGACGGCGGCGAGGCGCGCCAGCTCACGCGGCTGCCCCAGGATGTGACCGACCTCGACTGGAGCCCGGACGGCCGACGTCTGTGCGTCGTCTCGGCGGCGACGGAGGCGGAGCGCAAGCCGAAGCGCCGGAAGCCTGGCGACCCGCCGGAGCGCGACGCGCGGATCCTGGACCGGCTCCAGTACCAGCTCAACGGGACCGGCTTCATCACCGACAAGGTGCCGAACCTCTGGCTGGTGGACGTCTCCGACGGAGCCTCGCGGAGGCTGACCTCCGGTCCCAGCCGAGATCAGGGACCGGTCTGGAGCCCGAACGGCCGCGTGATCTGCTTCGCCAGCGATCGTCATGCGAACGCGGATCTCACGTGGCGCTCCGACCTCTATCTGCTCGATGTCGAGAGCGGTACGGTCGAACGGGTGACCGGGGGGCGAGGGGACCGATACTTCCGACTCCCCGCGTGGAGCCCGGATGGGCGGTGGCTGGCCTGCATCGGGCACCGCTACACGGCCGGTGGCGCCACGCGCGAGGACGTCTGGCGCTTCCGCCCGCAGCCCGAGCAGGACGGGGAGAACCTCAGCGGTGCGAGCGACCTGATGGTCGCGTCGGCGATGGGCAGCGACCTGTTCGGGTTCGCCGATCCGCGCGTCTTCTGGGATGGTGACGGCCGGTCGATCCTGTTCGCGGCACCGATCGAGGGCAGCTACGAGCTGTGGCGGGTGGCGGTGGCCGACAAGCGGGTCGAGCGGCTGACCGAGGGGCGCCATGCCATGACCCGCCCTGACGCGGTGCCCACCAAGGCCGGGATGCGCGTCGCGGCGGTGTGGATGACGGCCGATGACCCGCCCGACGTGGTGGCGATGGACGTGCGCCCGATGGGTGCCCGCAGACCCGCACCAGCCGAGCCACGGCGCCTGACGGACTTGATGGGCGAGGCCTGGCGCGATGTGAAGATCGTTCGCCCGGTCGAGCGCTGGCACGAAGTGGAGGGAAGGCGGATCCAAGGCTGGTTCCTGGCGGCGCCGCGGACCGGACGCCAGCCTGCGCCACTCGTCACGGAGATCCACGGCGGCCCGGCAACGCTCTACGGCTGGACGATGTTCTGGGAGTGGCAGACACTCGTGGCGCAGGGCATGAGCGTCTATGCCTGCAACCCGCGCGGGTCGCAGGGCTACGGCGAGGACTTCTGCCGTGCCAACTTCCGCGACTGGGGCGACGGCCCGATGCGCGACGTCATGGCCGGCATCGACGCCCTCGTGGCTGACGGCCTCGTCGACGGCGACCGACTGGGTGTCACCGGCGGCTCGTACGGCGGCTACCTGACGTCCTGGATCGTGGGACATACCGATCGTTTCAAGGCGGCGGTCAGCTGCCGCTCGGTCAACGACATGACCTCCGAGATGCTGACCGGGGACCTCGCTGGGCCGCTCTTCGGCAAGTACGAGTACGGCCGGAACCCGTGGGAGGAGCCGGAGATCTACCGGCTCCACAGCCCGCTGACCTTCGCCGACCAGATCCGCACGCCGCTCCTCATCCAGCACGCCGAGCAGGACCTGCGCTGCCCCATCACCCAGGCCGAGGAGCTCTTCACCGTCCTCCGATCGCTGAAGCGGCCGGTCCGGCTGATGCGTGTCCCCGAGGAGTCGCACGAGCTCACACGGAGCGGTGCCCCGTTCCGGCGTGTCGAGAACATCGAGCGCATCAGCGACTGGTTCCGCCACTTCCTGATCGAAGGCAAGCGCGGGTTGCCGCCGGCGTGAGTCAGGTCGGGGCGGCCATCGATGTCGGCAGCAACAGCGTCCACCTCCTGGTCGGCCTTGTCGGAGCGGCGGGAGGAGGTGCGGGGGTCACCCCGCTCGACGATGAGAGCGCGCTGCTGGGCCTGGGTGACGTCGTGGACCGGGAGGGCCACGTGCCCCCCGCGGCGCGGGACAAGCTGGTCGAGACGCTGCGGAGTTACTCCGCCACGGCGGCCCGGTTCGGGGCGCTCCACCTGACGCTGCTGGGCACGGAGCCACTCCGCCGGGCCAGCAACCGCTCCGTCGTCCAGGCGGACGTGCTGGGGGCGCTCGGTGAACCGCTGCATGTGCTGAGCCACGAGACGGAGGCGCACCTGACGCTTCTCGCAGTGACCGGAGGGATGCCCCCGGAGATCCCGTTGCTGGTCGCGGACATCGGCGGAGGATCCTCCGAGACCATCTTCGCGACACCGGGGGAGCGGGCGATCATCGGGACGATGCCGACCGGCTCGGCGCGTCTCACGGCCGCGCTGGTCCAGCACGATCCTCCGACATGGTTCGAGATCAACGCGTTGCGCGGCGAGGCGGCACGGCTGGTCGGGGCGCTGCCGGCCGCCACGCCGGAGCGATGCGTGATGGTCGGTGGCACCGCCTCCAACGTCCTCCGCGTCATCCACGGCGTGCGCGGCGGCCGCATGGCGAGGGCCGGGTTGGCATCGCTGTTCGAGACCCTCACGGCTCGGCCGGCCGACGCACTGGTGCAGGCATTCGGGATCAATCGCCGCCGCGCCGGGATGCTTGCCGCCGGCGCCGCGCTCATCGAGGCGCTCATGGCGCGCTACGCGCTTCCGGAGGTGGAGGTCAGCGCGGTCAGCCTACGGGAGGGGGCGATCGTGGCCCGGACGCTGGCGGGCGATACGTGGGAGGAGCAGCTTCCGATGCTCGTGGCATCGCCGCCGCAAGCGCCGATCTCAGCCAGCGGCCTCCAGCCACTCTCGTAGGGCGGCTAGCGTCCGATCGTCACGGAAGTGCCGCCGCCGCCGTCCCTCTGGCAGGGTCTGGACCAGACCAGCCCCCCGCAGGACCGCAAGGTGCTTCATCACCGCCCAGCGCGACAGGCGTGGCTCGGCTGTAGCCAGCTCGGACGTCGTGCTGCCCGGCCGGCGCCCCAGCGCCTCGTAGATCCTCCGCCGAGTCGGGTCGGATAGGGCTCTGAGGGTCCGGTCGAGGGAGTCGGTATCAACGGACATGGTGACCATATCGTCACATGATGAACGGCATCGTCGGGAGTAGGATGCGCACGTGAGCACGATCGTCGAGCGCCCGGAGCGAGGGGCGGCAGAAGCGGCACGTCGCGAGGCCGCTGCGCTGGGGCGCGCCTGGACGGGCCGGAACGAGCCGCTCGGTTCGATCCTCGAGCGCGTCGGCACGGTCGACCAGGTGGGCGTCGAGGAGCGCGTCGACAGCCTCAGGAAGCGGTCCATCAAGCGGGAGTCGAAGCTCTGGGCACTCGACCTCGCGATCCGCATGATGGATCTGACGACACTCGAGGGGAAGGACACGGAGGGCAAGGTCCGTGCCCTCTGCGCCAAGGGGATGCGGCCCGATCCGTCCGATCCGTCGATCCCGACCGTCGCCGCGATCTGCATCTATCCGTCGCTCATCCCGGTCGCGAAGGCCGCTCTCCGCGGCAGTGGCGTCAAGGTCGCCTCGGTCGCGACAGGGTTCCCGTCGGGGCAGACGTTCCTCGACGTGAAGCTCGCCGAGACGCGCGAGGCGGTCGAGGCGGGCGCGGATGAGATCGACATGGTCATCGACCGCGGCGCTTTCCTCGAGGGTGACTACGCCGCGGTCTTCGAGGAGATCGTAGCCGTCAAGTCGGCCTGTGGGAATGCGCACCTGAAGGTCATCCTCGAGACGGGCGAGCTCGAGACGTACGACAACGTGCGCCGGGCGAGCATCCTGGCCATGGCCGCCGGCGCCGACTTCATCAAGACCTCGACCGGAAAGGTGACGCCGGCCGCCACGCTGCCCGTGACCCTCGTCATGCTCGAGGCCATCCGCGACTTCCACCGCCGCACCGGACGTGCCGTCGGGATGAAGCCGGCCGGCGGGATCCGGAACGCCAAGGACGCCATCGCGTACCTGGTGGTCCTCTACGAGACCCTCGGCCCCCGCTGGATGACACCCGACCTCTTCCGATTCGGCGCCAGCACGCTCCTCAACGACGTGCTGATGCAGATCCGCAAGGAGCGCAGCGGCCGCTACCAGGGCGGCGACTACTTCACCATCGACTGACACGGCCTTCTCCCCGAACCCCCCGCCGTTGACGAAGCGTTGACCCGTCGTTCACACCCCGGCAACGCCCTGTCGGCATCCTCTTCGCATCCCGACCCGGGTCCAGCCGACCCGGGCCGGTCTCCTCCCCGCGGGACCTCGGCTCATGCCAGCCGGGGTCTCGTGGTATCCAGACCCGCATGACCCGCGCCGTGACCGACGTACCGCCGCCGACCGCGGGATCGCTCCGAGAGCTGGCGAGCACCTTCCTTCGCCTTGGCCTGACCGCGTTCGGTGGGCCGGCGGCACACATCGCGCTCTTCCGGCACGAGCTCGTCGAGCGGCGGCGATGGCTGACCGAGCAGCGCTACCTCGATCTCCTGGCGACGGCGAACGTCCTGCCGGGCCCGACTTCCACCGAGGTCGCCATCGCCATCGGCCACGACCGGGCGGGTCTTCGAGGGATGCTCGTCTCGGGCGTCCTCTTCATCCTGCCCGCCAGCCTGCTGGTGTTGGTGCTGGCAGTGCTGTACGAGCGGTTCGGGACGTTGCCGGAGGTCCAGCCACTCCTGTACGGCATGCAGCCGGTCGTCGTCGCGATCGTGGTCCATGCGCTGGTCGGACTGGCGCGCGCGGCGCTGCGATCCATGATCGCCGCGGCGATCGCCGCGGCTGCCACCGCGCTCGCAGTCCTGGGTGTCGACCCGATCCTGGTGCTCGCGACGGGAGGGGCAGCGGCTGCTCTCGCGCGCCTTGCCGTCTTGGGATCGGGCGATCGGAGCGTGGCCGGTCTACTGGCGTTGCCGGGCATGCTCGGCGCAGGCGGAGCCACGGGGGCTGGTGCAGGAACCATCGGCGCCGCGGCGGGAGGCGGCGCGGCGGCGACCGCCGGCACTTTCGCGGGTGCCATCGGGCTCGTCCCGCTCTTCCTCGTGTTCCTGAAGATCGGGCTCGTCGTTTTCGGAAGTGGTTACGTGCTGCTCGCGTTCCTCCGTGCCGACCTCGT
>JACCXQ010000216.1 GCA_013696945.1 Chloroflexota bacterium
CCGGAGAACGCGCGACTGACGTTCCAGCACGTGGTCAACGACCTGCTCCAGTCGACCATCGACTCGAACTTCAAGTTCTACAAGCGCATCACGGACGACAACGACTTCGCTCGCTTCTTCACGGGCCGTCTCTTCGAGGAGTACCTGCGCTCCCAGGCGACCCACGGCGCGCCGACAGAGTGAACGACGAGCTCGTCGATGTCCCAGCGGTGCTCGACGGAGCGACATGAAGGGCCGGATCCGGAGTATAGACTAGACTGCAGACTAGTCTGTTTGCCAGGAGGGACGAACATGCGCCGAGTCGGTTCCTTCGAGGCCAAGACGCACCTGCCCAGGCTTCTGGACGAGGTGGCGAAGGGAGAGACCATCGAGATAACGAAGCGCGGTGTTCCTGTCGCCGTTCTCGGGCCTGTCTCTCCTGGTCGCCAGGTCGGGCTGGACGAGGCCATCGAGGGACTGCGTGCGTTCCGGAAGCATCACCGACTCGACGGCGTCACCATCCGTCAACTGATCGAGGAGGGGCGTCGCTGAATGCTCGTCGTGGATGCGTCGATCGCCCTCGCGTGGTGCTTCGCCGATGAGGCATCGCCACTGGCCGATAGCGCGCTGCAGAGGCTTGGCAGCGAGGAGACGGTCGCGCCAGCGCTGTGGGCATTCGAGGTCGCCAACGGTCTGTTGAGTGCGGAGCGACGCGGGCGGATCGGGGCGGAAGAGCTGCCTAAGCTGCACGAATTGCTCAGTGCCCTGCCCATCCGTCTCGAGAGCCTGTCGCTCTCGGATGTGCTGGGGGACGTGCGCGAGCTTGCGCGAAGCCTCGGTCTCTCGGTGTACGACGCGTCGTACCTCGCGCTCGCTCTACGCCGGGGAGCCATTCTCGCGACGGCAGATGTGCGGTTGCGGGCGGCAAGCGAGCGCGCTGGCATCGAAGTCCTTCGTTGACGGCGACACGGCCAGGCGAGCAACGGGGCGGGTACGCTTCGCCCATGAGTGCGCGCACCGTCCTGGTCTGTGGCGTCGGGTTGATGGGACACGGCATCGCCCAGGTCATGGCGCAGGCCGGTCACGTCGTTCGGGCCTATGAGCCGGAGCGGAGCCGCGCGGAGGCCGGGGTCGATCGCATCAGGGGCAACCTGGAGCGCTCGGTGGCCAAGGGCCGGCTCGGTGCTGGCGAGTCGGCCGGCATCCTGGAGCGGATCACCATCTGTGGGTCGGTGGAGGAGGGCGCTGCGGGGATCGACCTGGCCGTCGAAGCGGTCTTCGAGGACGAGGACGTCAAGCGCGACCTCTTCGCCCGACTCGACGCCGCGGCCCCCGAGGCGGCCATCCTCGCCACCAACACGAGCTCCATCTCCATCACGCGCATCGCCGGCGCCGCGCGGCCGGAGAGGCGCCCTCGCGTGGTCGGGATGCACTTCTTCAGCCCGGTGCCGGTGATGCCACTCATCGAGCTGATCCGCGGCGACGAGACGAGCGACGCGACGGAGGCCCAGATCCGCGACATCGCCGACGAGCTGGGCAAGAAGGTCATCGTCAGCCGCGACCGACCGGGCTTCATCGTCAACCGGATCCTGATGCCCTTCCTGGCCGAGTCGATGCGCGCCTACGAGGAAGGGCTGGGCACGGCCGAGGACATCGACACCGGCGCGAGGATCGGGCTCAACCACCCGATGGGCCCGCTCGAGCTGGCCGACTTCATCGGCCTCGACGTCTGCCTCTCGATCATGAAGGTCCTCCACGAGGGCCTCGATCAGCCGCACTTCGCTCCGCCGCGGGTGCTGACCGACCTGGTCGAGGCGGGCCACCTTGGCCAGAAGACCGGCCGAGGGTTCCATTCGTATCCGCGGGACGCTTCGTGACTGCGATCGAGGTCCGCGCGCCCACCACGCCGGCGGGTCTCACCGACGAGGAGCGGCTGCTCCAGCAGACGGCCCGTGACTTCGCGCGGCGGGAGATCCTGCCGGGGGCCGCAGCGCGCGACGAAGATGAGCGCTACGACCGTTCGCTGTTCGCGCGCATGGGGGAGCTGGGCCTGACCGCGGTGCCGTTCCCCGAGTCCGTCGGGGGGGC
>JACCXQ010000302.1 GCA_013696945.1 Chloroflexota bacterium
CACAACGGCGCGGTGATCTTCAAGCGCTACGACGGGGACTGAGCCTCCTTCGAGGGCGGCACCGATCCGGTCCCGCCGTCGGGTCGGGCTCTTCGGTAGATCATGTCGGTCGGGCCCGACTCACGACCTTCGTTCCCCGCGTGCCTCGGGGATCTGCCGGCTCGCCGCGGCCACCTGCCCGACTGACGACGTCGTTCGTTCCCGCGCGCCCTCGGGGATCTGCCGGCCCGCCGCGGCCACCTGGCCCACTGACCTCCCGTGCTATGACACACCGGAGCACAGCACAGGTGGATAGCGGCCGGATGAGGTCAGACTCGGGCACGAACGTCCCATCGGAGGGGCCCGAACGACTGGGGAGCGGTCGTAAAGCCGACGACCGGCCCTGAAGCCGGCCGGGGCGCCTGTCTCCGCGCCGGCCTAGGATCCGGGCTGCGCTGCACTCACCCATAGGACGGCACAGCGGCGGAGCAAGCCGCGGATCAAGCCGCGGATCAAGCCGCGGATCAAGACAGATGGAGCCGAGATGGAGCCGAGATGGAGCCGCGGCCGAACCGCCGACCGAGCGGCGGACCAAGGCGCCCCCGCGGCCACACCGGGCCACCGCGGGAGCGCCTCGGGCGCGAGCCTCCGGCTAGCCCCGCAGCCCCCATCCGGATCGGTCGCAGGGGTCAGTCGCCGAGGCCGAGCTCCGTGCGGGTGAAGAGCGCGTCGAGACGGACCCCGGCGTCAGCGAAGCGCTCGGCGCCTCCGTCCTCACGATCGACCACGCAGAGCGCCCCGATGATCTCGGCGCCCGTCTCCCGCAACGCGGCGAGCGCCGCCACGCCCGCGCCGCCCGTGGTCACCACGTCCTCCACGAGCACGACTCGGTCGCCGGTCGCGACGACGCCTTCGACCGCTTTGCCCGTGCCGTAAGCCTTGGCGTCGGCGCGGACGAAGAGTGACGGGATGCCCGTGCGGAGCGAGAGTGCCGTCGCGAGTGGCACTGCGCCCAGTGCGGTACCGGCGATCCGCTGCGTGCCCGCGGGCAGTCGTTCGGCGAGGGCCGCCGCCAATCGTGCCAGGAGCCGTGGGTCGGTCGTCAGCCGGAACTTGTCGATGTAGTAGTCGCTCACCGCGCCCGAGCGGAGCGTGAACCGACCACGCAGCACGGCGGCGGCGACAAGGTCGTCTGCGAGCTGTCGGCGCGCGTCCGTCGCTTGCGTGTCCGCCGCTGACGGGAGCGGCACCGCGTCCGTCACCGTGTCGCGCTGCCGGCGAGCTCCCGCCATGCGTCGACCGGCTCGGCCGGGTCGGTGGCAAGAGGCGGGCCGATCTCCACCGCGCGACGCGGTACCTCGTACCGCGAGACACGATCGATGAGCCGGCGGATGCGCAACCCCTCGAGCGGCCCGAGCGCGTAGAGCGGCATCGGCCGGAGCCACACCGCGCTGCCAAGGCTGACCGCGTCAGCGCCAGCCCAGAAGAACTCCCGACAGTCGTCGAAATCGCGGATGCCGGCCGTCGCGATGATGGGCAGCCGGATGCCGGCATCGCGCAGCTCGGCCACTACGCGCAGGCCGATCGGCTTGATCGCACGGCCGGAAAGACTTCCGTAGCGGTTCCGAAGCAGCGGCTCACCGGTCCGCGGGTCAAGCCGCAGTGCCTTGACCGAGTTGATGGCGGTCAGAGCCGCCACGCCGTGCCGTTCGGCCATCCGGGCGTGCTCGATGTAGTCCTCGTCGGGTGAGAGCTTCAGGATGACCGGGTGACGGCTGACGGGCACCGCGCGCCGCAGCACCTCCTCGAGGATCGCCTCGAACGAGAAGTCGACGTTGTGGCATGACACGTTGAACTCGATCGCGGCGATCGCGCCGGGGACAGCGCGACGGTTGACCGTCTCGACCAGGGACCCGAACTCGTCGGCCGAGAAGCCACCCACGCTGATGATCCGATTGAGATGCGACGTCCGCAGGAAGTACTCGTCGAAGTAGCGATCGATGCCGATGTTCGACCAGCCGAATGCGTTGATCCATCCACTGTCGACCCGGCGCACGGCACCCGCATACAGGCGGAGCATCTGCGGGAGCTCGCGCAGCCGCCAGTCCTCGCGCAGCGAGAAGTGACCCTCGCGAGGTTCGCCCGTCAGCGTCCGCGTGACGACCGCACCGAAGCGCTCCAGCGGCACCCACTGGGCGATGGGGCTCAGGCCATACAGGATGAGCCGACGCTTCGACGCGCCGTAGCCCAACAGGCTGGCCGACGTCAGTAGCCGGTTCCGCAGCCGGATCCCGTTCAGCTCGACGGTCATGTCGGACCGACCGTATCAGAAGGCACCAGCCAGGCACCTATCAGCGGACGAAGGCCTCGTCCCACCGCGCCTCCACCATCGCCACGGTCTCGTCCACGTCGAGCAGGGTGCTATCGACCCACAGCCCCGAGCCCTCGAGCGCCGCCGACATCGGTTCGGCAAGGTAAGCCCATCGCTCCGCGACCTGCTTGTCACGTGCCGCATCCCGTCGCAGGGTCGCCTCGAGGGTCGGCGCCAGGACGATGAGGCGGACCGGCCGCGGCAGCCTCTCGAAGTAGCGCTCGAGGATCGTGCGATCGGCAAGGACGTCATCGATGACCGGCAGGATGCCGTGCTCCGAGAACGAGATCGCGAGCAGAAGGACGTGCTCACGGGTAAGCCGGAGTCGCCACCAGTCCTCGGCCGGTGAATCGCGTCGGAAGACGATGCCGCGAAGTCGTAGATGAGGTCGACATCGAGGTGGGCGCCGAGCGCTGCCCGACCGGCCAGCGCTCGGGCGACGGTCGACTTCCCCGCGCCGGGGATGCCCGTGACGATCACCGAGCCCTGAGTCTCGCCAGCCATCCGGTAAGCGTAGTCCGGCCATCTCCGAAGGCATGTCACAGTCACACTCCGATGCCCGCTTGCGTGCCGACCGACCCGAGGGAGAGAGCCGATCCCCTCCTGGGCTTCTACGGCCCCGGCAGCGCCATGTGGCGGATCAACCGCGAGGCGGTGCTGCTCGGTGCCGGACCCGCCGCCCTGCTCCTCCAGATCGCACACCCTCACGTCGCCGAGGGGGTCGCCCACCACTCCGCGTTCGAGGCCGACCCGTTCCGCAGGCTGGAGGCGACGATCCGGACCTCGATGGACCTCGTCTTCGGCGATGGTCAGCGAGCGGAGCGAGCCGTCAAGCGGCTCAACGGCGTCCACGCCGGCGTCCGTGGCGACGCCCATGACCCCCTGGCGAGATCCGTGGCCGGCCCGTCGTACCGTGCGATGGACCCCGAGCTGCTTCTGTGGGTCCAGGCGACCCTCATCGTCACGAGCGTCGACGCCTACCAACGCTGGGTGCGGCCACTGAGCGCCGCCGACCGCGATCGTTTCTGGGCCGAGGCGCGCGACGTGGGCGTCCGGGTCGGCATCCCGCTCGATCGCAGCCCGCGCGACTGGCCGACCCTGATGGCCTACTGGGACCGGATGCTGTCGCCCGATGGCCCGATCCAGGTCACCCCGACCGCGTGCCGGCTGGCCCCGCTCATCGTCCGGCCGCCGATCCCGCTCGTTCCGGGCTCGCTGGTCGACCTCGCCGCGCTGCCCGGGATGGCGCTCCTGCCGCCGCGGATCCGCTCCGCCTATGGGATCGGATGGGGGCCGTGGCGGGAAAGGGCGGCAGCCGCCATGTCGCTGGGGCTGCGGCTGTGGGTCCGCTCGATGCCGAGTGCGTGGCGCGCGATGCCACAGGCGCGATCGGCCGAGCGCCGGGTGCGCCGGGCGTAGAATCCGCGGACACGCCGAGGAGTCGACCCAGTTGCCTGGACAGGATCTTTCGCGCCGCGCCGTCGTCACGGGGCTCGGTGCCGTCACGCCCATCGGGAACGACCATCCGACCTTCTGGCGGAACCTCGTGGCCGGCGTCAGCGGAGCAGGACCGATCACATCGTTCGACGCGACCGGTTGGGACGTTCGCATCGCGGCCGAGGTCAAGGACTTCGACCCGACGACCGTCATGGACCGGAAGATGGCTCGCCGGATGAGCCGTTTCATCCATTTCGGGATGGGCGCCGGCAAAGAGGCCGTGGCCGACAGTGGCCTGGACTTCAGCGACTGGAGCCCGGAGCGCAGGGATCGTGCATCGGTCGCGCTCAACACCAGCGGCGGAGGGCAGGAGCAGGTCATCCAGGGCACGCATGTGCTCGAGACGCGCGGCTTCGGGCAGGTCAGCCCGTTCGCCATCCCCGCCCTGTCGGGCTCGATGGCGGCCTGTCTGCTCTCGATGGAGTACGGGCTCACCGGTCCGGTCATCACCCAGGTCGCCGCGTGCGCCAGCTCGATCATCTGCTTCGGTGACGCGCTGCGCATGATCCGGGATGGTGAGGCGGATGTGGTGCTGGCAGGCGGCACCGAGGCGCCGCTGGTCCCGGTCGGGTTCGCGGCTCTGTCCAACATGGGAGCCCTCTCCCGCCGCAATGACGCACCGGAGAAGGCGTCTCGTCCGTTCGACAGGGATCGCGACGGGTTCCTGTACGGGGAGGGCGCCGGTGTCGTCGTCGTCGAGAGTGCGCAGCACGCGCTCGATCGCGGCGCGACGATCCAGTGCGAGGTGCTCGGCGCAGCTATGACCGCCGATGCGTTCCACATCTCGGCACCGGAGCCCACCGGACGCGGCGCGCGGATGGCGATGACGAAAGCGATGCAGGACGCAGGGATCGCCCCGGACGAGCTGGACTACGTCGTCGCGCACGGCACGTCGACGCCGCTCAACGACGTGACCGAGACACGCGCCATCAAGGCAGCGCTCGGCGCACATGCGCATCGCGTCGCCATCAGCTCCCCGAAATCGATGATCGGGCATCTCCTGGGCGCGGCAGGTGTGATGAGCGCGCTGGCCGCCGTCGGCGCCATCCGCGAGGGCATGATCCCGCCGACCATCAACCTCGAACACCCCGACCTCCCGGAGTGCGACCTCGACTACGTGCCGAACGTCGCCCGCCAGGCCCGAGTCGACACAGCGATGATCAACGGCTTCGGATTCGGCGGCCAGAACGCGGTCGCCATCTTCCGCCGCTTCGAGGCCTGACCTCCGCATCTCCTCCACGCCCCGTTCACGACCTGCTCACATCTCCGCGCCATAACGCCATCCGGCACACGCCTCCGGGCGGCACGGTCAGCGTCGTCGCGAGGGGACTGGACGATGTCCTCCTGGTCGAGGTCCGTGACACCGGCACCGGGATCCCGGCCGAGCTCCTGCCACGCGTCTTCGAGCGATTCGTGAAGGGCGAGGGTGCCACCGGCACCGGGCTCGGGCTGGCCATCGCCAGGGATCTGATCGAGGCCCATGGCGGCACGATCGCGGCCGACAGCCGGCCGGGGACAGGGACCGTCATCGGCTTCCGGCTCCCCCTCCGTCCGCGAGGCTGATCGGTCGTGCCGGGATCTTCCGCCCCTCGAAGCGCTCCATGAGCTCGAGCAGGTCGGCCGGCACGCGGACCACGCGGCCGGCGCGCAGGTCGTACATCACCTGGACCGTGTCGCCGTCCGCAACGACGCGCGCCGGAGCGACCGCCGACCCCTCCGAGACGACCCGGTATCCCAGCCCGAACGACGAGCGGCCAGCCCACGCGACCCGACACTCACAGATGAGCGGCTCTCCGAAGAAGGCGGGCAGCCGGTAGGTCACGCGGGCCTCTGCGATGAGGAACGTGTGTCGCTCGCCGGTCGCGCCGTAACCGAAAGGCACCCCTGCCAGCGCCGCGTAGTAGCCGGCCCGCGCGGCTTCGAAGTACGAGAGGTAGACCGCGTTGTTGACGTGGCCCAACGCGTCGGTGTCGGCGAAGCGGACCTCGATGGGGTGGCGATAGCGGGACCCGCCCTCGACCGGGCGGCTGCGAGGGCTCACGCGTGGATGATGCCAGCGGTCACGCGGCGCGTGGTACGGTGACCGCCCAAGGTCCGCCCGGCCGCTCCCCGGCCGCCCGTCGATCACGGTCCGTCACCACCGTGACCCTTCGCCTTCGCAACACGCTCACGCGCCGGGTCGAGCCGCTCGAGCCGCTCACCGCCGCGGCGCCACTCGCGGCCGCCGGGTCGCTCTCGCCGGCCCGGCAGGACACATTCGCAGGCGTCAGGATCTACAC
>JACCXQ010000322.1 GCA_013696945.1 Chloroflexota bacterium
ACCGATGTAGAAGTCGGGGAGCGGCGACCTCTTCGCTCCTCCGCCCTGTCGGTAGCGGAGGAGGCTCTTGCCGGCCAGGAACGCGGCCTCGTATGGCAGGTCCTCCCGTCGATACAGATCCGCCGGCAGAGCAGCCTCCAGGTCCTCGATGGTGGCAAAGGCGACCGAGACCTGGGCATAGACGAGTGCGTTGATGACAAGGATGGACTCGTCGGCGGTTCGCTCGAGCACCGCGGTCGACCAGCTTCCCCAGACGGGATCGGCCGTTGCGACATCGAGTAGGACATCGCTGTCGACGAGGACGGGCGTCATCCGTCCGCGCGAGTCAGCGCCATGATCTCGTCCGTGGTCATCGTGACCCCCCGGCCACGTTCGCTCAGCCTGCGGACGGCCCTGGCACCGCGCGTGGGGCGCCGGGTCGACCGGGTCTTCACCAACCTGACGTCCATCCCCTCGACGATGAACTCGACCTCGGTGTTAGGCAGGAGGCCGGTCCGCTCGCGGACCGCTTGGGGGATCGTCACTTGTCCCTTTGAAGTGATGCGCATGGGCTGGACCTCGGGTCGTTATTACCGATCACTGTAAGAACTTGCCTGCTCCTCGTCAGACCAGCCGGAGGCGAGGGGTTGTCACCAGAGCGAGCTTGATATCACTCGCGAGCTTCTTCAGCGGAGGCGGACGCTGCCGATCAGCCGTCACGACCGCCTAGACTTGCGCGATGTCGATTCGCCTGTTCTACGACCACTGGCCGCAGTACGCCCGCCGTCTGACAGAGGTCATCGGTGCGATGTCCGACGAGCAGCTCGCGATCCGGCCGGCGCCGGACGGCTGGCCGATCTGGGCGACGGTGGGACACACCGCCAGCGGCCGCATCTACTGGCTCTGCGGCGTCCTCGGCGAGCCCGGCGCCGAGACGACGCCGTTCACCGAACCGCTGAGTGGCGTGGGCTGGGAAGACGACCTGGATCATCCGCGAAGCGGCGCCGAGCTCGTGATGGCGCTTGACACGACGTGGGCGATCGTCGACGGCGTGCTCGATCGGTGGACGCCGGAGATGCTCGAGGAGACCGTCGAGCGGTACTACGGCGACGAGCGCCAGGTGCACTCCCGCGCCTCGATCCTCCAACGGATGCTGACGCACGAGGCTTACCACTGCGGCGAGCTGTCGCAGACGCTCGGGATCCATGGCTTGCCACAGATCGACCTGTGGCGTCCGGACTGAGGCGCGCGGGTCATCGTTGCGGCCCAGGCACATCGTGCTCGTCGGGCTGATGGGATCGGGCAAGACGACGGTCGGCGCCCGCGTGGCGACGGCGCTCGGGTGGCCGCTGCGTGACAGCGATCCCGAGATCGAGGCGCGGGAGGGCCGCACCGTCCGCGAGCTTCGTGAGGCTATCGGCGTCGACCGGATGCACGCGATCGAGTCCGCGCATCTGCTGGAAGGCATCGCCGGGCGCGAGCCAGCGGTCATCGCGGCCGCCGCCAGCGTCATCGAGGACGAAGCGTGTCGCGACGCGCTCAGTGCCGCTGACGTCCTCGTCGTCTGGTTGCGTGCCGCTCCGTCGACGCTCGCCGGCCGGTTCTGGGAGCGCCCGCATCGCCCTGCCTTCGGCGCCGATCCCGAGACGTTCCTCGCGGAACGGGCGCGTCGCCGCGACGCGCTCTTCGAGGAGGTCGCCGACCTCCAGCTCCGGACCGACGCGACGACTGCCGATGAGGCGGCCGCCCGGATCCTCGCGGTCGTAGCCCGCTGATTCGCTGGCCGGGCGATGTTGACATCACTCGGTCACTAGGCAGACGCTGCCGATCAGCCGTCACCGAGCTCGTCCGCTAGGACACTGGCACGGCGGACGACGGCGGTCAGGATGCAATTCTCGAAGGCGGACTGCAGTGTGCCCTCGCCGAAGCGGTCGCCGCGGACGAGTGTCGTCAGGAGGCCCTTCAGGTCATCCGGCGTCGCCGCTGCGATCGTCTCTGGGTCCTCGAAGAACCGCTGCGCGCGTGGCGTCTCCGCCCATACCCGCCAGCCGATCTCTGGAGTGACCCACCAGGCTGCCCCGCGACCCAGGAAGGCGAGCGCCCGCTCGCTGAAGTCGACGTTTCAGCTCCTACGTCGTCGCCGCGCGGGACCGCGCCATCTTCACGCTGGGGCGGCTGCCTGACGACGAAGCGGGTCGCCGGCGCGCCCAGAAGTCGGCCGCCAGCCTCCACGGCTTCCTCGCCGGCCGGCGCATGGGCTACGGCGATGCAGGGCGCGGTCTCGGCGTGAACCCGAATCGGCTGCGCTATGCCGCACCGACGGGCACGGTCCTGATGCCATGGGACGGCGCCCGTCAGCCGACGATCTGGACCGTCCCGCCGCCCGACATGCACCCGCGAGAAGCTCGACTCGAGCTCGCGCGCAGGTACATCCGTGTCTTCGGCCCGACCACGGCCGCGGTGTTCGCCGAGTGGGCCGGGGTCAAGCCGGCGCCGGCCGGTGCGGCGTTCGATGCTCTCGCCACCGAGCTGACACCGGTGCGAACACCGATTGTGGAAGCCTGGATCCTGTCCGTCGACGAACCGTTGTTCCGTGCCGCCCCCTCCCCCGCCGCGCCGGCGCGGCTCCTGCCGAGCGGCGATGCGTACTACCTCCTCCAGGGAGCCGATCGTGAGCTCCTGGTC
>JACCXQ010000324.1 GCA_013696945.1 Chloroflexota bacterium
GCGACGAATGCGCTCGGCGACGCGGGGCTGGGCGTCCGGGTCGCGGTCGCGCCGACGCCGGTGAAGGCAGCCGCCCGAGCCTCGGCCACCGCCAGCGTCTGGCTGTCCAGGTTCTCGATCGTGATCCGCGTGAGCGTCCCGAGGGTGAGGCCGTACGCGAGCACGGTGTCCGGCCGAACGTTGTGCACATGGACACGGGCGGCACGTTCGTCACCCGCGACGAGCACGGACTCGCCCAGGCGCTCGAGCTCGCCCCGGATCGCACGAAGGTCGAGCGGCGCGGCATCGGCGCTCACGAGGAACATCGTCTCGTACCCGAACCCGGTCTCTGCATGGTCCCCGAGCGGCGCGCGCGTCGCACGCGCTAACGTGATGCCGGCGGCCACCGTGTCTGGTCGCATCGCCGCGAGCGCTCCCTCGAGGAGCCGGAACAGGCCCTGGGCACCGGAGTCGACCACGCCCGCCTCGCGCAGGATCGGGAGCAGGGACGGCGTCCGCTCGACTGATGCCGTCGCCGCCGCCACCGCGGCCGCGAGCACCGACTCGAGGTCGGGATCGTGTTCTGCCGCGCGTTCAGCGGCATCGGCCGTCTCGCGGATGACGGTCAGGATCGTCCCCTCGACGGGCTCCCCGATCGCGGCATAGGCCGCTTCGCTCGCGCGGCGGAGGCCGAGCGCCAGGTCGAGTCCGTTGACTCGGTTGCGCTGCTCCCCGACCTCGACCATGCCGCGAAGGATCTGCGAGAGGATCACGCCGCTGTTCCCTCGGGCGCCCGTCAGCGCCCCGGACCGGATCGCCGGCGCGACGCGCTGGAGCGTCCGCTCCAGGGCCGGCACGGCCTCGGCCTCCTCGAGCGCGGCCCGGATCGTGGCGGCCATGTTGGTCCCGGTATCGCCGTCCGGGACCGGGAAGACATTGAGTGCGTCGACCTCGTCGACGTGCGCCGCGAGGTTAGCCGCTGCACTGCGCAGCGCGATCAGGACGGCCTCCCCGTATGTCGTGCGGTGCGTCATCCCCGAGCGCGTACGCGCGGTCGTCATTCGGCGGATGCTATAGTACGAGGCGGCTCCGGCCGCCCGGCCGCGACGCTCCCCATCGGAAGGACCCCTCGATAACCATGGCTCGTTCCTGCGCCATCTGTGGCAAGGTCGCGATGGGCGGCTTCAATCCCCAGTCGAGCGGGATGAACCGCGTCCGCGCACACCGCCGCTGCCGCCCGAACCTGCACCCGTTGCGCATCGAGCGGTCCGGTCAGAGCGTGACCGTCGCGGCCTGCACTCGCTGCCGCCGGACCGCCCGGAAGATCAGCTGAGGCAGGGCTCTCTGGTCATCCTCGCCCGGTCGAGCCAGATGGTCATCGGCCCGTCGTTCACGAGCTCGAGCTCCATCTCAGCGCCGAACACGCCTCGGGCCACACGGATCCCGCGCGCTGCGACGGCATCTGCGTACGCCTCGTAGAGCCGAGCGGCTCGCTCCGGCGCCGCTGCGTCGATGAAGGATGGCCGCCGACCCCGGCTGGTATCTGCGAGCAGTGTGAACTGACTGACGGCAAGGAGCTCGCCGCCGACGTCGAGCAGGGATCGGTTCGTCAGCCCCGCCTCGTCGCGGAAGATCCGCAGATCGACCGAGCGATCGGCCATCGAGCGGCACAGGTCCTCGTCGTCACCGGCACCGATGCCCACCAGCGCCACGAGACCATTGCCGATGCGCCCGACCTCGCGACCGCCCACCCGCACATCAGCACGGCTCACCCGCTGGAGCAGGACGCGCATCGGCGGAGTGACGTCAGCCGGCGCGCGGGCCGGCCGGGGTCCTCTCGAGGGAACTTTCCATCCGGCCCGCCCAGGCTCGTTCACGAACCAGCCGGACCTCATCCGTCGCGTCCTGTCCGCGCTGGAAGAGCGCTGAACCCACGACGTACACGTCGGCACCCCACCGACCGGCCAGGGCTGCTGTGTCCCGGTTCACGCCTCCATCCACGTGGACCATGCCCTGTCCGCCTGCTTCGCCGAGCCAGGCTGACGCGACCGACATCTTGGGGGCTGCATCGGCCATGAAACGCTGACCGCCGAATCCGGGCTCGACGGTCATCACCATCACGACGTCGACCAGATCGAGGAACGGGCGCACCAGGTCGATGGGCGTGCCGGGGCTGACCGCGAGCCCCGCTCCACGTCCGGCGGACCTCACCGACTGCAGGGCACCGGCCTTGCTGTCGTCCGTTTCCGCTGCCTCCACGTGGAACGTGACCGTATCGGGCTCCGCGTCGAGGAACCGATCCATGTAGCGCGCGGGCTCGGCGATCATCAGGTGCACGTCGAGGGGCAGTGACGTCAGCCGCCGGAACGCGGCCACGATGTCCGGCCCGAACGTCAGGTTGGGCACGAAGTGGCCATCCATGACGTCCAGGTGGAGCCTGTCGACGCCGGCGCGTTCGAGCTTGCGGACAGCCCGATCGAGATGCCCGAAGTCGGCCGTCAGGATGCTCGCCGCGATCAGCGGCCGCCACGCCATCATCCCGCGACGGGTGCCCGGTCGCGGAGGGCTGCCGCTGTGCGCCGTGTCAGAAGGTCCCGGCGACGAGCGACCACATCGGGCGTCGGCTCGGCGGCGCGCTCGGCCGCGAGCTGGCCGCAGGCGGCACCGATCTCGATCCCACGATTGCGACGAACGGTGGTGGCAAGACCGGCGCCGCGGAGGATGGCCGCGAACGCCTCGATGCGATCGCGTCCGCTGGGCCGCCACGGCGTATGCGCGACCGGGTTCATCGGGATCAGGTTCACGTGGGCCAGATGCCCGCCCAGCAGCGCGGCCGTGTCGGCCGCATCAGTGGGCGTGTCGTTGATGCCATCGATCATCACGTACTCGTAGGTCACCCGCCGTCCGGTCGCGGCGGTATAGGCCGCGGCGGCCGCGACGACACGATCGACCGACCATCGACGGTTCAGTGGGACCAGGACATCACGGAGCGCCGCCCGAGCCGCGTGCAGCGAGACCGCGAGCGTCCACTGGGGCTTCAGCTCGGTCAGCCGCTCGATGCCCGGCACGACGCCGCTCGTGCTGATCGTGACGTGCCGAGCGCCCAGACCGAAGCGCCGGGGGTCGGTCAGCGCGGTCGCCGCCGAGATCACTGCGTCGGTGTTGAGCAACGGCTCGCCCATGCCCATGAAGACGACGTTCGTCACCCGCTCGCCGTCCCGCGCAAGGCGCGCCGCCCAGAAGCGCACCTGGTCGACGATCTCCGCCGCCGAGAGATCACGCCAGAAACCGAGCTCGCCGGTCGCGCAGAACGGGCATCCCACCGCGCAGCCTGCCTGGCTGCTGATACAGACCGTCGCTCGGGCGCGACGAGGTCCGCGTGCCGGATACCGCATCAGGACGGACTCGACCGAACGACCGTCGTCGAGACCGTGGAGCGCCTTGTCGGTCAGCCCGTCGTCGGTCGGTCGCACGGTGGTCTCGGCGAGCGTCTGAAGGCGAAACGCGTCGTCCAGCGCCAGACGGACCGCCTCGGGGAGGGTCCGCATGTCGGTGAACCGTTCGACACGCCCCGACCAGTGCTGGTCCGCGACCTGACGGGCTCGATACGCGGGCTGGCCGCGCTCCGCGAACCAGGCTGCAAAGTCGCGAGGCTCGACGCCGGACAGCCCGGGGCGCGCATCCCGTCGGCCGAGCGAGGGGACCTCGAAGAGGGGCGGGTTCGCTGGGAGCGCCGCGGGCGTCATCGAAGCGGTCATCCTAGCGTTCCGGCGGTCACGCGGCTGCCGATGATCCCGGTGCGCCCCCGAAGCCACTCGGCACCCTCCATCGAACGGCCGCCGGCGGGCAGCACCTCGAGCAGGAGAAGGAGGCCGTCCGACGTGGTGAGTGCCGGGGTACCGTCGAGGGCGCCTGCGTCCACGAAGACACCAGGGATGTTGCCCGGTCCCGGTCCGAGCGCCGACGCCGGCACCGCCATCGCCCGCAGGACGGTCACGCGGCCGGCCACGGTGTCCAACCACGATCCGGGCCATGGTCGGTACGCCCTGACCTGGCGCTCCAGCAGCCCGGCCGAGCGGGATGCGTCCAGACGGCCGTCGTCACGCCGGAGTGGTCGAGTGAGTGACACGCCGCTTGTCGACTGCGCGACAGGGTCGATCGCCCCATCCAGCCACGGGCCGAGTGTGTCCCCGAGGAGCTCCGCGCCGGCCGCCGCCAGGAGCGCCTCGAGATCGGGCACCGTGGCGCGCTCCGGCACGGCCACGCGGCGCTGCGCCACGATCGGTCCAGTGTCGACCCCGGCGTCCATGTGGAGGATCGTCACGCCGCTCTCATCGTCACCGGCGAGGATCGTCGCAGCGATGGGCGACGCGCCGCGATGCCGCGGCAGCAGAGATGGGTGGACGTTCAGCGGGCCGTGGCGCGGCATCTCGAGCAGCGTGCTCGGGACGATGCGCCCGTAGTCCGCGAGCACGATGAGGTCCGGCGCCAGGGCCGTCAGCTCCTGGTGGACGCCGGGATCGCGAAGCCTGTCAGGCGTCATGACTGGCGCTCCGATCTCGGCCGCGCGCCCTGCGACCGGCGTGTCGCGCAGCTGCTGCGTCCGGCCGACCGGACGCGCCGGCGCGGTGACCACAGCCACGAGCTCCGACCGAGGGTGCGCATGGACGACGTCGAGGACCGGGAGCGCGAACGAGCCGCTGCCCATGAAGAGGGTCCGCGCGCGGGCGGTCATGCCATCGTCGCGAGCTCCCCGTCTCGCGCCTCTTCCCTGCCATCGGACGGACCCGTCCCCCCATCGTCGCCCGCGGCCCGCTCACGGAGCTCGCTGACCGGGATCATCTCCGCGTCGGGAGGCAGCTTGTCGATGTAGAGCTCGCCCTGGAGATGGTCGAACTCATGCTGGATCGCCCGCGCCAGAAGCCCAGTCCCGGTCAGGCGGACGCGGCGACCCCGCCGGTTCCTGGCCTCGATGACGGCCTTCTCGGAGCGCAGGCGGTCCGCGAAGAACCCGGGGATCGACAGGCAGCCCTCCAGATCCAGCTCTTCCCCTGTGAGCTGGACGATCCGTGGGTTGACGAGCTCGTGGACCTGCCCCTCGACCTCGATCACACAGACCTGGAGCGCCACGCCGACCTGCTGCGCGGCGAGCCCGACGCCGGGCGCATCGCGCATCGTCTCGATCATGTCGTCGAGCAGCGTGTGCAGCTCCTTGTCGAAGCGCTCGACACGAGCGCCGGGCAGGCGGAGGCGGGGGTCACCGAGCGTGACGATGGGCCGGATGCTCATGGGCGGCGAGTATGCCAGCGGTCGCGGCGGCGCCGGTCAGAGGACACTCTCGGGGTCCACGTCGATGCTCCATGGCGGACCTGGATCCGTCTCAAGGAGACGACGGGGGTCCGGGCCGCGGAGGATCAGGTGGAAGCGCCAGCGCTCCCCGCGTCGCGCGACGTACGCCGGCGCGGGCCCGAGCACGGCGGCCAGCGGCAGCCCATCGTCCGTGACGTTGACCGCTCGCTCACGCAGGGACTCTGCGAGCCGGCGCGCTTCGTTCTCGGCCGCGTCGCGGTCCTCCATCGCCACGGTCAGCTTGATGACGCTGCCGAATGGCGGTGAGCCGAACGAACGCCGGGCGGCCAGCTCGGACTCGATGAACGCCGAGGCGTCCCCCCCGACGACCGCGCTGATGGCCGGGTGGTCGGGCTGGTAGCTCTGGATGATGGCTCGACCCTGCCGCTCACCGCGCCCCGCGCGGCCGACGGCCTGTGCCAGGAGCTGGTACGTCCGCTCAGCGGCCCGTTCGTCGGGCAGGTTGAGCGCGACATCCGCCGACACGACGCCGACCAGCGTCACCTCCGGCACGTCGAGCCCCTTCGTGACCAGGCTCGTGCCGACGAGGACGTCGAGCCGGCCATCCGCGAAGTCATCGACGACGCGCACGGCGGCTCCCTTCCGCTCGACGATGTCGCGGTCGAGCCTGCCCACGCGGAGCTCCGGATGCCGGAGACGGACCTCGCGCTCGACGCGCTCCGTGCCCCCACCCAGATACCGGATGCGCGGCGAGTCGCAGGCTGGGCAGCGGCGTGCGACGGGCGCAGTCGCACCGCAGTGATGGCAGCGCAGCGCCATCACGGTCGCGTGGAACACCAGCGGTCGCTGGCACTCGGGGCACACCTGGACGTAGCCGCAGTCGCGGCAGAGGATCACGGAGGCGCTTCCGCGTCGATTCAGCACCAGGATCGCGCGATCGCCCACACCGCGGTCCAGCGCGCGCAGCGCATCGGTGAGTGCCACCGACAACAGGCCCCGGTTCCCTTCCGCAAGCTCCTGACGGAGATCCACGACCTCGATGCGCACGCCGGCGCCGGTCGCCCGCTCCCTCAGTCGGTGGTGCTCCAACTCGCCGAGCGCCACGCGGCCCAGGCTGATGACATCCGGCGTCGCGCTCCCGAGCAGCACGGGCGCACCTGCCGCTCGACCCAGCTCGAGGGCCACATCCCGCGCCTGGTAGCGTGGCGTCCGATCCGACTTGTAGGCCGCGTCGTGCTCCTCGTCGACGACAACGAGTCCGACGTCGGCGAGTGGCGCGAGGATCGCCGTTCGTGTCCCAACGACGACGCGTGCCTCGCCGGACCGGATGCGGCGCCATTCGTCCGATCGCTCCCCGTCCGACAGCGCAGAGTGGAGCAGCGCGGACTCGATGCCGAGGCCCCGCTGAAGACGATCGAGCAGCGGGACCGCGAGGGCGATCTCGGGCACCAGCACGATCGCCCCTCGGCCCGCGGCGAGGGCGGCCGAGACAGCCGCCGCGTAGACCGCCGTCTTCCCACTAGCGGTCGCGCCCTCCAGGAGCAACCCGACATGCGATCCTTCGCCGATCAGCGCTGAGATCCGCGCCACGACGGCTGCTTGCTCCGCCGTGAGCGACCCGCCCCTCGGCAGGGCCGATCGAGGCGAGACGCCCCGGGCCTTGGCTCCGAGGCTCTCCGGCGGCCGCCGCTCCCGGACCCGCGTTGCGAGCGACAACAGGCCACGCCGCCCGAGGCTCGTGACCGCGCCCGCTCCATGACGCGATGCCAGCTCCGCCGCGGCCACGGGCGTCTGTGGGTCCCCGACGAGCTCGCGCAGCAGATCCACCTGACGGCGGCCGAGCGGGCGGCCGGGGGATGGCTCGCCTCGGCCCAGCCCCCTCGCGGCCTCCACGCCGTCGGGCGTCAGGAGAGCGACACGCTCCAGTCTCCGCCGGGCACCCCGCGGCTGCATGCGCCACTCCAGTCGGATCGTCCCTGCTGCTTCAGCCGCGCGGAGCTCACGCAGCAGGGCGGCGCGGCTCCCGGTGCGCGGCAGGTCGTCGACCACGAGGCCCGCGCCCACTGCCTGGCGGATCGCCGCGATCGCATCTCCGGCCGGCCAGAGGCTCTCGCGCGGCCCGTCGCCCCCCGCGTCCCCTCCCCGAGCGATGGCCACGAGCGCGACTCGTTCGAGCAGGCCGGGTGGGAGCATCGCTCGCACGACCATCCCGGGAGGCGCGAAGTAGTGCTCGGCGATCCAGGCGGCGAGACGCGCCTGGAGGGGCGGCAGCAGCGGCTCGTCGGAGTGGATGCGCTCGAGCACCGGCTTGGTCTCGCGATCGGGCAGTGGGGCGTTGGAGTCGAGCACGACACCGACCGCATGCCGCCGGCCGTACTCGACGAGGACTCCCTCCCCAACGGCCAGCTCTGGGAAGCTCGCCGGGACGTGGTAGGTGAACGTCCTACCGCCGGGGATGCCAGCCGCGTCGACCGCGACCCCGACGTATCGGTGCCCGCGGCCGAGCGTCACCGGCGGCAGATGCGGATCAGACCGCGACGCGTCGGTCGGGATGGAGGAGATGTTCCCGCACGAGGATCTCGTCGATGCGCGATGCGGTCCGGGCGACCTGTCCGGTCTCGTTGACCACCACGTAGTCGTAGTCGTCCTGCCGCGCCAGCTCCACGGCCGCGTCACGTCGACGCCGATCGAGCTCGTCAGCGGATTCGGTCCGTCGCGCGGTGAGCCGCTCGTACAGCTCCTCCAACGACGGCGGCACGACGAAGATCGATACGGCCTGGGGGGCACGCTCCCGGATGGCGCGGGCGCCCTGGACGTCGATCTTCAGGATGGCGTCGCGACCTTCGACGAGCGCGTCCACGACCTGGTCGCGCGGCGTTCCGTACCAGTTCCCGTGCACCTCCGACGCTTCGAGCAGCGCGCCGTGGTCGCGCAGCGCCGCGAAACCGTCATCGCTCAGGAAGTGGTAGCTCACGCCGGCGATCTCGGCGTCGCGCCGCTCCCGCGTCGTGCAAGTAACGACGAAGTGGCGCGATGGGTCCGGATGATGTTCGCGCAGCACGTCGATGATCGTGTCCTTGCCGACGCCGGACGGCCCGGAGATGATGGCGAGCAGGGCGCCCGGTGCGCCAAGGCAGGGCGCCGTCACGATGTCACCCGCACATCGTGGGGGACGCTCAGCACCCCGGCGACGTCGGAGCGGAGTGACTCGAGCACGCCTTCCAGGTCATCGGGCAGCGGCGCCTCGGCGCGGATGAGTCGCTCACCGGCACGATCGACGAGCTCGAGCCGCCACGAATGGAGGAACAGCCGCGAAAGCCCGTCCGGCCCCCGGCGGGAGGTCCCGCCACCGTACAACGGATCGCCCGCCACCGGATGACCGATCGACGCAAGGTGGACGCGGATCTGGTGGGTCCGACCGGTGACGAGGTCGAGCTCGAGCATCGTCCATCCACCGAGCCGCTCTCGGACCCGGTAGCCCGTGGTTGCGGCCCGGCCGTCGGGCACCACCGCCATGCGCGTCCGGTGGCGTGGGTCACGGCCGATGGGGGCCTCGATCCGTCCGAGCTGAGCTGCCACCGACCCCTGCACGAGCGCCAGGTACGTCTTCCTCACGCGCCGCGCCTTGAGCAGCCCCTGGAGATGCGCCTGCGCGGCGTCGTTGCGGGCGACCATCAGCAGCCCGCTGGTGTCGCGATCCAGCCGATGGACGATGCCCGGCCGTCGACGGCCGGCGATGGAGCCCAGGCCGGCCGCTGACTCACGTCCCAGGAGCGCATTGACGAGCGTCCCGCTCCGATGACCGGGCGCCGGGTGCGTGACGAGGCCGGCCGGTTTGTCGACGATGAGGATGTCGTCGTCCTCGTAAACGACGCTCAGCGGGATGTCCTCGGGAAGGTCGTCGACAGGCTCCGCGTCGGGGACATCGAGCTCCAGCCGCGCCCCCGGCTCGAGGGCCGCGCTCGCGCGCAGGGGCCGGCCGTCGACCGTGAGCCGGCCATCGGCTATGAGCCGCTGGACGTAGGACCGCGACAGGCCGGACGCGTCGGCCACGAACCGGTCGGCCCGCGCTCCCGCCGCCGAATCGGGTACGAGGACGCTGAGCCGCTGGGCCGTCAGCGGACGGTGTCCCGAGCGTCCGATCGGGCCGTGGCCACCGGCGCGCGGCCGCCCGGCAGACGGTCCCCGACGATGCTCAGTGCGAACAGCAGCACGATGGCCACGCTGATCGCGCTGTCCGCGACGTTGAACGTGTACCACCGCATGTCGCCGATGCCCATGTCGACGAAGTCGATGACGTAGCCGTGGCGGAGCCGGTCGATGAGGTTCCCGACTGCGCCACCCAGGAGGAGCCCCAGGGTCAGGCTCAGGAGCGGACCGCTGATCGATCCCTGTCGGAGCTGGTAGACGAGGATGATGGCGATGACGGCGAGGCTGGCGGCTCCCAGCACGAGCGCCGAATCGCCGAAGAGCCCGAAGATCCCGCCGTCGTTGTAGCTCTTGGCGATGCGGACAAGGTCGCCGATCACCGGTGACGGCGCTGCGAAACCGGGGGCCGGTGGACCGGTCGAGGCGAGGGGGAAGCCGGCATCGACCCACGCCTTCGAGAGCTGGTCGACAGCGGCGACGACGGACGCCGTGACCCCGAAGAGCGCCCATCGCCCGATCGACCGCCGGCGGACGACCAGTGTGGACGCGTCCGCGGCCTGCTCTTCCGTCATTGCGGTCACGGCAGCGCCTCGGCCGGCCCGCCGGGAGGCCGGACAGGTCGCAATGCCGCACGGACCCGCCCGCCGTCAAGGTCGAGCTCCACCAGCGGCAGGTCGGGTGGCAACGGCTCGCGGTGGATCGCGTCCGCCAGCGTGTCCCGTGCGATCGCGTCGAGACGGCCGTCGACGGACTCGAAGAACGCCCCGTCGGCCTCGACCCAGACCTCGATGCGTTCGTCGAGCGACAGGGCGGCCTGCTTCCGCAGATCCTGGATGGCTCGCGTCAGCTCGCGCAGGTCACCCTCGGCGCGCAGCTCCGGGGTGAGCGTCGTATCGATGACCACCACGACCCCATCATCGTCCGCGACGGCCGTCCCCGGCCGAGGCGTCGCCAGTATCTCGACCTCGTCCGCGCTGAGCACCACCCCGGCGAGCCGCACGCCGCCATCGGGCAGGAACTCCACGTCGTTCTGCCGCGCAGCCGCCATCACCGACGGCACCTGCGCCCCGAGTCGACGGCCGATGACCGGCAGGAGCGGCTTGACGCGGCGCTCTACCAGCTCGGAGCTGTCGTCGATGAGCTCGATCCCCTTGACATTGACCTCGTAGGCAAGGATCTCGAGGAGTGCTGCCTCGTCACCGGCAGCGAGGTCGGGAGCCAGCCGGCCGGCCGGGAGCGCGAGCCAGAGCCGCCCGATCGGCTGGCGCAGCCGGATCCCCGCCTGGCCGCGCAGGGTCCGACAGAGGTCGACGGCGCGCCGAAGGGTTCCCATCGCCGCCTCCAGGACCGGATCGCGCGCGCCAGCGACCTCGGCGTCCGGGAAGGGCGTGAGGTGCACCGACGGCACCGCGTCGGTGTCCAGCTCTGCGACGAGCACCTGGTAGAGCTCCTCGGTCAGGAACGGGAGGATCGGTGCGCAGATGCGCGCGAGCGCGACCAACGAACGGTGAAGGGTGGCGAAGGCCGCGTCGCTGTCCGCGGCGTCGTCGTTACGCGAGAAGCGACGGCGCGACCGACGCAGATACCACTGCGAGAGATCGTCGATGAAGCCACCGACGGCGATCGACGCGGCACGGGCGTCGAAGTCCGCCAGCTCCGTCCTGACCGTCGCCGCGACGCCGGCGACCCGTGACAGGAGCCACCGGTCGAGGACCGCGTGGGGCGCCTCATCCCATGGGGAAGCGCCCGACGGCGGTCGCCAATGCGATATGGCCGCATACCGGATGAAGAACGCGGCCACGTTCCAGAGCACCAGGAGGTCGCGGCGGGACTCGTCAGCGGCGTGGTAGCCAAAGAGGATGTTGTCCTCCGGGCGCTGGCGGGCGTACATCCAGCGCATCACGTCGACGCCCATCCGGTCGGCCGCTTCGTTGAACTCGATGGAATTGCCCCAGCTCTTGTGCATCGGACGGCCGTCCTCTGCAAAGAGCGTGTGGTAGCCGAGGATCGTCCTGAACGGCGGCTCGCCGCGCAGCACCGTGCCCATCGCGAGCAGCGAGTAGAACCAGTTGCGGAACTGGCCCGGGAATGACTCGGTTATGAAATCGGCTGGGAACCAATCGCGCCAGTAGGCGGGGTCGGTCCGGTAGTGCAGCGTCGAGAACGGCACGATGCCCGCGTCGAGCCACGGATTGCCGACGTCCGGGATGCGCGACGTCGTGGCCCCGCAGGACTTGCAGGCGACCTTGACCGCGTCGATGTAGGGCCGATGCGGCGTGTGGCCCTCGAACTCCTCCCAGCCATCGACCGCTCGCGCCTTCAGCTCATCTCGGCCGCCCACGACGTCGAAGCCGCCACACTTCGCGCATTCCCAGATCGGCAGCGCCAATCCCCAGTAGCGCTTCTTGCTGATCATCCAGTCGGCCATCGTGCGCAACCAGTCGAGCTCGCGCTCGTAGCCGAACCCGGGGATCCAGCGGATCTCGTCGACGAGGTCCATGATCTGGTAGCGCAAGCTGCTTGCTTTTTCCTCGGCCGTCACCTCGCTGCGCGGCTTGTCATAGACCTCGCCCATCGAGATGTACCACTCGTCCACGACCCGGAAGAGCAGTGGCGTGCCGCATCGCCAGCAGTGCGGATAGCGATGGGTGTAGGGCTCGAGGTGGTAGAAGGCGCCCTTCTGCTCGAGATCCTCCACGATGCGTGACGCCACGCCCTGCGCATCCATCCCGGACAGCCACTCGTAACCGACGAGGTAGTGGCCATCCTCGCTGAGCGGGGCGATGACCGGCAGGCCGAGGAACTTGCCAAGCTTGTAGTCCTCGGCTCCGGCACCGGGCGCGATATGGACGATGCCCGTTCCTTCGTCCTCGGTCACCTCATCCCAGGCCACGACACGGTGCTCATAGCCGTGGTCGGTGAACGCCGATCGGACGGCGGGGAGCGCGTCGTACGGGCCGCTGTAGCGCCATCCGACGAGATCGGCGCCCGGCCGCTCTTCGACGAGCTCGAACTCTCCGCGGAGCGCGGTCTTCAGTGTCCCCTTGCCGAGCCAGTACTCGTCCTCGCCCTGGCGAACGCGGACGTAGGCCAGATCCGGCTTCACCGCCGCGGCCACGTTCGCGGGCACGGTCCACGGGGTCGTCGTCCAGACCAGCAGCCACTCCCCCGGCCGGTCGACGAGCGGCAGGCGCACGGTCAGGCCGGGGTCCTCGCGGTCGGCGTAGCCCTCGTTCATCTCCATCTGGCTGATGCCCGTACCGCATCGGGCGCACCAGGGCATGGAGTCGTGGCCCTTGTAGAGCCAGCCCCTTCGATGGACCTCTGCCAGGAAGCCCCAGATGAGGTCGTTGTTCTCGTTCGAGAACGTGAAGTACGACCCGCCCAGCTCGGGCATCCCCAGCCGCCCGACGATCATCTCGACCGAGTCGGTAACGGGACCGCCGGTCCCCTCGATGGTCACCGGCTGCGACGGGTCGTCCGCGAGCAGATCGCGGAGCCTGCGCAGCTCATCAGGGTCGTTCCAGTCCATCCACATCCCGAGGCGGATGGACTGCTCCGTCTGCACCGCGGCGTAGGTCAGGACACGCTGCTTGCAGAGGCTGACGAATTCGGCGATGCCGTGCCGCTCGATGTCACGCTTGCTGGTGAAGCCGAGCTCCCGCTCGACGTTGACCTCGACCCACAGGCCCTGGCAGTCGAAGCCGTTCTGCCAGCGCTGATCCTCGCCAAGCATGGCGTGGAATCGCTGGAAGAGATCCTTGTAGCTCCGGCCCCAGGCGTGGGCCACGCCCATCGGATTGTTGGCCGTGATCGGCCCGTCGAGGAACGACCAGCGTGGCCCGTCGGCGTTCTGTGCGCGGAGCCGGGCGAAAACGCCTCGCTCGCGCCACAGGTCCAGGATGCGATGCTCCTGGGCAGCGAAGTCGGGCTGCGCCGGGATGGCGCGGAAGTGACGCTCCGGCATTGGCCGACAAGGATAGCCGGAGACCGCCTCGCGCCGGACTGTCTATCATTCGCGCGATGCATACGCCCGACGCGGCCGGGACGGGCCGCTCCGCGTTCGCGGCCGCCGCGTTCTCCGCACTCCTCCCAGGACTCGGGCAGGCGTACCTGCGGCACTATGGCCGTGCCCTCGCATGGGCCTCGCCATACATCCTCCTGCTCGCCCTCCTGGCGGGGATCTTCAGCAACGAGGTGACGCGGCAACCGTTCCTCGTCCAGTTCTCCGCCCCCAGCTGGTTGCTCGGCACCATCTTCGCGATCGGTATCGACCTGATCTACCGCATCGCCTCGGTGCTCGACGCGTACCGGCTCGCGCGGCGCGAGCCTGCCCCAAGGGGCGGCCCGGGACTCCGCCTCGCATCCACGGCGGGGCTCGTCGCCGTGCTGCTCGTCCTCGTCGTATCACACGTCGCCCTGGCGCGGCCCATCTACAGCGTCTACAGCGCCCTGACCGGAATCGGCAGCGGGGACGACGACCCTATCGAGCCCCAGCCGTCCGACTTCCCGACCTTCCCGCCCGTACCCAGCCTCCCTCCCGCTACGGCCGAGCCGAGTGTCGACGGGACCCCTCCGGTGACCGAGCCGCCAGCGCCCACGGCCACGCCCGGACTGCCATGGGACGGTACGGAACGACTGAACATCGTGCTCATCGGCGCTGATCGCCGCGAGGATGGCGGCAGCTACCTGACCGACACCATGATCGTCGTGACCATCGACCCGGTCACCAAGCAGGTCGGGTTCATCACCATCCCGCGCGACACGACACAGGTGCCGCTGCCGCGCGACTGGCCGGCCAGCCGGAACTACGGTGGTACGTTCCCCAGCAAGATCAACACCATCTACACGATCGCGCGGCTCAGCCCGAGCCTCTTTCCCGGGAACGACGCGCAGCGCGGCTACATCGCGTTGAAGGGCGCGCTGTCCGAGCTGTACCAACTCGACGTCAAGTACTACGTGGCCGTGGACCTTGCCGGCTTCACCGAGACCATCGACCAACTGAATGGCGTCGTCATCGACGTCCAGGTCCCCGTCGATGATGTCCACTACCCGACCGACGACGGGCGCGGGTCCCTCAAGCTGCACATCCCGGCTGGCATCCAGTACATGAACGGCCAGGAGGCGCTCGCGTTTGCGCGTGCGCGCCACGAGACGTCCGACTTTGACCGCTCTGAGCGTCAGCAGCGCGTGATCACCTCGGTCCGTCAGCAGACCGACCTGGGCGAGGTCATCGCCAACCTCGATAGCCTCCTGGCGACGTTCCGGAAGAACGTGAAGACAGACATCCCGCCGGAGCTGTTCCCGCGGCTCCTCGGGCTGGTGGGCGAGATCGACCTCGACCAGCGCGTCTCGCTCAACCTGAATCCGCCGACCTACTCGACGCAGTGCTATCCCTGCCCGGGGACCGGCCTGTACGAGCTCCGGGCGAACGTGCCGGCCATCCGGCGGGCTGTGGCGGAGATCTTCACGACGACCGCCGCCGAGGCCGAGCGACGCCAGAAGCTCGAGGCCGAGGGCGCGGTGGTGGAGGTGCTCAACGGGACGGCAGCGACCAACACCAAGACGACGAAGGTCTCCGAGTACCTCGCCTCGATCGGCGTCAACGCTACCGTCCCGCCGGTCAACGGCGGGCTGGCGGCCGCACCCACCTACACCCAGACCGTGATGACGGCCTACAACGGCGTCGAGGCGGACATGCCGGAGACGATCGCCGTCCTCGAGGAGGTGTTCGGCGTGGGCGTCGAGGTGGCCGACGATGCGGCACGGGCCGCCGATATCGTGATCATCGTCGGTACGGAGACGCCCGACCTCAAGCCCTGAGGCCTCGACCGCCCGATCAGTACCGGATCAGTAGACGGGCGTCAACCAGCTCGCGTAGGCCGGCAGCCGACCGCGGACGGCATCGAAGTACAGTTCCGCCAGCCGCGCCGTGATAGGCCCGACATGGCCATCCCCCACCGTTCGATGGTCGATCATCGTGACCGGGGAGATCTGCGCGCCGGTCCCGCACATGAAGACCTCGTCGGCGATGTACAGCTCCGACCGGTCGACCGTCCGGCCGAGCGTCTCGATGCCCAGTTCCTGCGACGCGAGCTCCATCAGCGCGCTCCGCGTGATCCCTTCCAGGATGTCATCCGAGATGCCCGGCGTGATGAGCCGGCCGTCGCGGACCATGAACAGGTTCTCGGCGCTGCCCTCCGAGACGTGGCCGTCGAGGGTCAGCACGATCGCCTCGTCGTAGCCGTTCAGCTGCGCCTCGCTCTTGGAGAAGGCGCTATTGGCGTACGCGCCGACGATCTTGGCTCGCGCCGGGATGGAGAGGTCGCTGTTCCGCCGCCACGACACCGTCTGCGCGGAGATCCCGCGGTCGATGGCGATGTATTCGCCGAACGGCACGGCGAAGACGACGAGGTCACGGTCCAGGTTGTGGAGCCGTACGCCGATGGCTTCGGTCGACTTGTAGAGCGTCGGCCGGATGTATGTGTCCTGGCGGAATCCGTTGCGGCGCAGGAGGTCGACGGTCAGCGCGACGAGCTCCTCGACAGGCATCGGTGGCTCCATCAGGAGGACCTTGGCGGAATCGGTCAGGCGCCGGTAGTGCTCGCGCAGCTTGAGCCCGTAGAGCTGGCCCTGCTCCTCGTTCCAGTAGGCGCGGATACCCTCGAATGTGGCTGTGCCATAGAGGAACCCATGCGTCATGACGCCGATCTTCGCCTCGGAGAGCGGGACGAACCGTCCGCCCATCCAGCAGACGATGTCATCGCCCGGGGGCCGCGCACCCGTGGGGGGCAGCGGCGCCACGACAGGCTTCTGGGTCAGCATGCGCGCCGGAGTATACCCGCCGGGCGAGCCATCAGTAGACCCCCGCCAGCTGGGCGACCACGAGCCCCAGGTAGGCCGCATAGAACGCGCCGCCCAGCAGCAGCGCCTTCCCGGGAAGGACGTTGCGTCGCATCATCGGCAGGAAGATCAGGGCGGTCGACGCGAAGGCTATCCCGGCAGACGCAAAGGTCACGATCGACTCCGACGAGGAGAGGTCGACGGACCATGACTCGGCGGCGAACAAGAGGGCGACGATCGTCGGGATGCACGACTGGAAGACCATCGCTCCGGTGATGTTGCCCATCGCGAGCGTGTCCTTGCCCTGCCGGACCCAGATGAGGCTGTTGAACTTCTCCGGCAGCTCGGTCGCGATCGGTGCGATGACGAGCGCGAGCAGCGTCGCCGGGACGCCGAGCGACGTCGATAGATGCTGGACCGTATCGACGAAGACGACGGCGCCGACGAGGATCAGCCCGAGCGCCGCGAGGACCTGCAGGTTGACGATGCGGAGCCGCGGGACCTGTGGATCGAGCTCGCGCCCGGGTCGATCCAGCCGGTGGAAGCGGAGCGGTGCCAGGTCGCTCGCATCGACGTCGGGATCGGCGATGAAATGCTCGCGAACGTAGAGCGCGTAGATCACCAGCAGGCCGATAGCCGCGCCGATGCGGAGAAGATCCGCTCCGGGCGGCAGGAACGCCGATGCGATGGCCACCCCGTACGCGATGAAGAAGTAGCGCACGTCCTTGCCCAGGACGTCCGTCTTGACGAGCATCAGGTCGCCGGTGGGTCGCCGCCGAGCCTGGATCATGACTGCGATGCCGGTAACGAACATGGCCAGCGTCGCGAGCATGAACGGCGCCCCCAGGATCGCCCCGACGCCGACCCCGTGAGCGTTCGCGGTGGAACCCGGCTGGCTGGGCAAGAGGATCGCCACGATCGGGATGAGCGTCT